>JAYVRC010000337.1:0-5818 GCA_043776615.1 Sphingobacteriia bacterium | reverse complement strand
AATAATATAATAATTTTATTAAATATATAAAATATTTATTATCAATAATATGTGTATATCACTACAAAAAATACGGTGAAATCCACCAAATATATATTAGCTTTTTTTCTGTTACTTCTTAAATAAGTGACAGTATTTACTAATTTATTAAAGCTTATTGATAAACATATTGATGAATACTGCGTTTGTTAACCAACCAAATAAGCAGTAGAATTAATGAAGCAGTGCCGATTGTATAGCTTGAAATCACTTTATCAATATATATATGTTGGTTTTCAAGTATCGTGTGCAAAAAATATTGTAAAAAACTTATCAATATAATTGCCCCAATAACTAACCATATATTAATTGGGAAGAATCGCTTAATTAAAAAACCACTTAATTGTTTTGGAGAAGTGCCTAAAATAATTAAAAGTGTTATCTCTTCTTTACAAGAAGCTATAGTAATTTGAATAAATAAAGTAAAAACCAGCAATGCAAATGCCAATAATAATCCTCCTGTAATACCTGCGATATACACTACAGTATCAACAACTTTTCTATACTTGCTGAATCTGGTTTTATCGGCATCGGTTGTTAAATGATGTTTTTTTAAATATGCTGAAAGCAAAGGGCTTCCGGGATCTTTTGTTTTGATTATTAATCTTGAAACTGTTTTTGCTGTATCGGTACTAAATTGATGATTTCCCCAATTCATAAATTCATCAGGTACAATCATCGAAGAAATTCGATCACTAAACCCAACAATTTTAGCGTTGTAGGAAGTAGAACTTGTAGAAGAATGAACAGAAACTTTAAACACAATCATTTTTATAATGTCTGGTGTTAATTGAGGTAAATCCTGCGAAAGCGAAAACTGAAAATTATAAAAATCCAAAAATAAAGTGGGTATGATAATAGGTACAAATGGCGATTGCTCATTCCAGTACCATCCGGTTCCTTCCACATCTATAAATTCTTTTGATACACTTTCAAATGATATATCTGTATAAAAAGGAAATCTTTTACTAATACTTTCAATACTAGCTTTAAATTTACTTGGAGTTAATTCACCTACTGCTTCGGTAAATGGTTGCTGTTGAATATCTTTTATAATTGAATCTTCAATTGCTGTTTTGCCAAGTGTTGCATCAGTTAATATTTTATTGATTACTAAAAAATTAGCAATGCTATCCTTATTGTTTTTATTGTTCAATAAATTATGGTAATTAATTTGAAGTTGTATAGATGTAAGCAATAAAAAAATTGCAATTGATAATCCAACCAAAGCGGTAATCTTCTTAGAACGGTCAACCCCATCACGAATAATCTTTTTTAAAATAAAGTTGAGCTGATTCATTTATAAAAACAATTTTCTTGAATAAATAAATAAATCATCATCATCTAAATCTGTAATAAGCAAAGCTGCTTTCCTTTTTTTACATTCTTGAGCAATTAAATTAGCAGCAATGACTTTATTGTTACTGTCTAAATGACTAAAAGGTTCATCCATTAATAACCAACTAAATGGTTGTATTAACGCCCTAATAATACAAATTCTTTGTTGTTCGCCGTAACTACAAATACCAGCTTTTTGAGCTAATATATTTGATATTCCAAGTATCTCAGCCATTTCAATAATTTTATCGGCCTCATAGTATGGAGTCTGCAATACCCTTTTTAGATCAATATTTTCATAGGCAGTTAAGTGCGAAAACAATCGAAGATCTTGAAAAATAATACTCATTTTTGATTGACGAATGTTCGCTAATTCATTTATCGGTATATGCTTAATATTTTTACCATCTAATATTATCGCTCCTTCATAGTCTGTTCTTATTCCATACAACATATTCATTAATGTTGTTTTGCCTGTACCGCTTGGCGCGGTTATTTTGATCCATTCTTCTGAATTGATAGTTAATTGATTTTTCCAAACGGAGGACGCTGTTTTAAATAACCTATCCCTTAATGGGGTTGGCATTAGATGGTTGAGTTCTAACATATTATAGCATTAGTTTGCCCTAATAACAGCAGGTATTCCAGAGGGGAACATTTTTTCTTCCGCTTCTCTTTCTCTCTTAGCTTGTTGACGAACATCGACTGCAATATTGGTAAATAAACTTACTAATGTAACTAAGCTGTTTTGCTTTTCATTTTGCATTCTTAATTCTACAACCGATTTAATTGATCCTGAAGAATAATTTTCAGAACTACCTATTATATCTTTAACAGTCTTTTTTGCAGTAATTAATGAATTATAATATTTATTGGTTGAATCTTTTATAAAATTATTGAGTGTATTTGCTATGTCAAAGTAAATTACAGTTGATTTTCCTTTAAAATAATTTAAAGCATCTTGATTTATTACCGACTTTTTAGTTTTACTAATATATTCTGTATAGATACTTGAATCGCTAGCTAATATAAAATTTTGATCATTAGCAGCCACATATAAGCCCATAGTTTTTATCAAATCACCACTTCTATATTCGTCGCCCTTTTTTTGAACAGTACCCATTTCAACTGCTTTATCCATCAACTTCTTAAAACTCTCCTTTTTGCCTACAGGTATATTCATTATCATTTTGCCTATTCGTTTTTCTGGATCATTTAAAGTAAATCCAAGATCTGAAACGATTACAGCTATATCTCCTTTTAGCGCTCCATATAAATCACTACTGCTAATTCCTGATTTCTTTATAAATTCATTTATTAAACCTTCTACTTCTAATTGCTTAAGTGTACCCTCGAAAATTGATGGATTAAAAGAAGCCATCATAATAGCATTTATATTTTGCGATGGATAATATTCTAATAAAGAAAGATTAACAGTTGGTCCTGCATATTTTGCTAATATGCTACTTAGCATTGGGTTGGTAAATACGGTAGAGTTTGCCATTATTTTTCCATTCTCAAAAGATAAAGTAGCAGCTAAATAATTGCCGTTAACCAATTCTTCTAATTTTGGTAATTGTAATGGCATACCGGTTAAATTGCCAAGAATATTATTGGTACTGCTAAAAACATATCCTTCAGCTTTTGTTTTAAACATTTCGCTAAAGCCCTTTACTGAAACAATTGATTCAGCTTCTGATTGAGTAAATATTTTTGTTGCTTCTGAAAGCATTTCTTTGGTATTATTTACTTTTTCAGGGATAATAAATTTCATTTTAACTGTATCATAATATGGTTTTACAGTATGATTGTAGAACATGGTAATGATATGATCTTTATCCCATGCCAATAACATATTGTCTTTATTATCTAAGTAACTAAAATCTTTTTCTTTTTGGATATTTTTATTGGTAGAAAAATCACTCATTTTTATAAATGATGATAATTTACTTGAATCTGATAAACTTGCAAGCACATTCATTATGGTAATATCAGTATTATCAGCAGCTTTTTTTCTAATGGCAAAAAAGTGAATTTTTTCTTTCCAATTAATACCAGCATTTGCACGTAAATCGTCGATTACTTTTCGATCTCTTTTTCCATTACTGTCTTTTTCAAATATTTTACTTAGAATAGTATCAATAGTTATCCCATCTGCTTTTAACTTATCTCTTAATGAATAAGCATCTAGCGTAACTACAGCCAATGCCTCTTTAGGTATAAGACGGGCTTCTTTCGGAGTGTTGTTTTTACAAGAAACAATTGTACTAGTTAGCAAAACCAATAGTAGCAGATATTGTATACTCTTTTTCATAATTTAAATAATTACCATGAAGTTAGCTATACATGCAGATAAATTGGCTGTTTATGGATATGGCTACAATATTGCCTGATAAATGGCTTCCTGAATGTTTGGACGAACATTTAGCTGGCTCAATTTATTGTTATTTCTGGTTGGGGTTACTCTATTCGACAAAAATATGTAGATCAATTGCTCTTTAGGATCAACCCAAACACAGGTTCCGGTAAAGCCTGTATGGCCATAAGTGCTTGACGAAACCGATTTTGATGGATAAGGTTCTTTTCTTGATGCGTTGTCCTTCTCGGGCTTATCAAACCCTAAACCTCTTCTACTCACATCACTGTTGTAGCTAGTAAATAAGTCAACCGTTTCTTTATTAAAGTATCTAGTGCCATTTAAAGCGCCGCCATTTAATAGCATTTGATATAATTGAGCAAGATCATATGCATTACTGAATAATCCTGCATGGCCTGCAACCCCGCCAAATAATGAAGCTCCCTCATCATGTACATCTCCTCTAATAAGTTGTTGACGAAAATGCTTTTCTTCTTCAGTAGGTACTATGGTAGATATTGGATACCTATCTCTTGGTTTAAATCCTGTTGTTGTCATTAAAAGGGGTTGGTAAAATGTTTTTTGCACATAGTCGTTTAACGACATTCCGCTTACAAATTCCACAATTTTTCCTAAAAAAATAAAGTCATTATCGCTGTAAACATATTTTCCAGCAGGTGTTAATTTGCTTTTTACAATTCTTTTATTCAAAGTGTCTTGCCAATCGTTTCTTAGATAAAGTCCTTCTGCAACCCTACTCGAAAATTTGTTGTTTGAAACAGTAGAAAAATAAGCAGGTTTTGGAATTCCTGTAATTGTATCAATCAATTCACGATAAAATGGAATAAAAGGATTTAATCCAGCTTGATGTAATAAAATGTCTTTAATCTTCAGTCCAGCTTTGTCAGAGCCTTGTACCCAAGGTAAATAATCGCCAATCGTATTTTGTAAACCAATTTTTCCTTCTTCATATAATTTCATGATTGAAACTGTAGTAGCAGAAACTTTGGTTACTGAAGCAAGGTCGTAAATCATTAATGGATCAATTGTTTCTTGCTGATCAAAATTGGTGTAACCAAATGCTTTATAGTATGCAATCTTACCATTTTTTGCAACCAATACAACACAACCAGGAAATGCTCCTTTGGCAATTGCATCTTTTGCAATCTCATCTATTTTTTCTAAATTAGTACTGCTTAACCCTACATACTCTGGTTTAGTTATTGGGAAATAATTATTGTAAACAGTTGTGCTTCCAAACTTTAAATCTGGAGCTACTGTAACAGGTAGAATTCCTTTTGGTTGATTAGCACCAACTAATATATCATATGTGGCAAGTTGAGTTAAGTCATCATCTTCATAACAAGCAATTAAATTATTTGCATTACTGCAATTGCTTATTGCGTATGGATTTCCAAAGAATAGGGTAGTTGTTTTATTGCTTTGTAATTGATTCAATAAAAATACCGTTGAATTATTTAATCCGAAATTATTAGCAGGTCTTCTACTGTAATTATGCAATCCAATTACAATGGCATCATAATTTTTTGATTGTAAAGTATTCATTAAAACAACAGCTGCATTGCTATCGGATTGATCTGCTGGAATAATATTCGCTGATTGATCATCCATTAATTGTTTACCTATTGAGGGCTTTGCCCCAAACTGATATATATCTGCATGCAATGCTTGTTGAAATTTACTTGCGATCGTATTTTTTCCTGCAGCACCAATAGAGATATAAGCTATTTTTTGTTTGCTACTTAATGGGAAAGCTGCATTATTGTTTTTTCGTAATAAGGTAATTGCATTTTTGCTTAATAATGTTCTGATTCGATTGGTTTGAACATTTAAGTCGTTCACTAAATTGCTCGTATCAATAGGTTGTAACTTATTCAAACCCAAGTTGTATTTTGCGAGTAATACTTTTTTTACCCGCTCATTAATATCTTCCCAGTTTAATCTTCCATTGTTAATTGCTGCTTTTACTTTTTCAATTGTACCAGGAACATCACCTGGTAAACACAACATATCATTGCCTGCAATGAGTGCTTGTACAGAAGCTTCTCCAGCTGGAAAAAACTT
>JAYVRC010000336.1:0-5828 GCA_043776615.1 Sphingobacteriia bacterium | reverse complement strand
ACTATTGCTAATAAATTTATCTTATTAGTACCCTTTTATTTTAGGCAGCTAATCTATGAATGAAATTTGGCTAATTCTTTGCGGTTTATACCTGATTTACAACCGTGTTTTTCAATTGCATCTATCTCAGTTAATTTTTATTTTGTTTACAACTTTCATTAATTTGAATTATTTTTTATAGATCTTATTCCCATTAGTCCCTGATGTATGTCAAACTAGTGGGTTTCGTTTTTTAATACTTTTCTCTTCTTATATATAATTGAAATAATTCCTATTTTCGATTTTTGAATAGAGAACCTACAATTAGTTTATCTGCTAATGTATAAATGAAATTTGGCTAATTCTTTGCGGCTTATACCTGATTTGTAACCGTGTTTATTTGCATATAGCCTTAAATAAATTATAGTGCAATGCTTCAATTAATGCTTAGTCATCCAAGCAGTTTTCTTCTTTGCTGATGGGATTGAGAGAATAGAAGGAGAGGAGTTTTAGATGGTAGTTCTTTTTAGTTTTTAAATTTCATCTATATCAATTTAATTTAAATTTCATTTGTAACTTTCACTAATTTATATTATTTTCATAATCTTATTCCCATTAGTCCCTGATGTAATTCAAACTAGTGGGTTTCGTTTTTTATACTATATCCGTACGTTCATTTATATAAACATCATCTATTTTTATACTACTTAATTTTCTAAGGTCACAATTTGTGACCTTAGAAGGGTTTTATTTAGGGGTAATTAAATAAAATCTTCTTTCTTCTTAATTTATTATGCGCATTAAATAAAGATAATGAGCCTGCTTAATTTGAATTTCGCAGAAACTGTCTGCGTAATTGAATATGAAAGATAAAATTCGGAGTTAGGTTATTAGTTGGATAGGAGCTGGCATTTGGGTATTAGAGGTATTTTAATTTAGGAATAGTCCTAAAATTACTTTGCGAAATCGGTGATTTCGCAATTTTTTAATATAGTCTACATTTTTTTGGTAATTTCGAATTTGTCCGTAAATTTGTCCGTGTCCGTAAAAGTGTCCGCAAAATGATAAACGTAAAATTCTACCTAGATAAAGCAGATAAAACTAGAAAATTCCCAATACACCTTGTTATTCGGCAAAAAAGTATCCAAATTAAGGTTGCAACTGGTGAGAAGATTTTTAAAAAAGATTGGGATATTAAAAACCAACTTGTAAAGGAATCTGAATATACTTATAAGTCTATAAATAAATTCCTATTGTTTTTAAAGCATGAAGTTGAGAAGTATTTTGACTCTGTGCCACACACTCATTTTACAAACAAAAAAGTTAAGGATAAAATTCTTTCTCTAGTGAATGGCCGTAAGGTTAATACCGACATTAAAATGCTAAATGATGGGGGAGAAGACTATGAAGGTAAAACTAAAACGACGTTTGTTGATTTGTTTGCTGGTGCAGGTGGTTTTAGCGAAGGTTTTTTGCAAGCTGAACATGGAAATAGGTATTATGATTTTTTACTAGGAAGTGATATCAACGAAAATTGCGAATTAACTCACCTTGCTCGGTACAATTACCAACTTGGTATGGATGCAGCCTTTTTGCGGCAAGATATTACTGAACCAGATTTTTTAGATAATTTATTGAAGAATCTAAAAGATAAACAAGTTGACGTTGTTTGTGGTGGTCCACCCTGTCAAAGTTTTAGTCTTGCAGGAAAGCGGAAAAAATTTGATAAAAAAGATGATTTATTTGCTCATTACTTAAATGTAATTAGGGTTCTTCGCCCAAAATATTTTGTAATGGAAAATGTAAAAGGTATCCTTACAAAAGAGGGAGGGCGTATAAAAGAAATGATTCTACAAGAAATTAAGTCCATAGTCGATTTAAAAGAATTTCACCAGTTAATTTATTTTTTAGCAAAACTTAGGAAAGCGGAAAAAGAAAAAATATTTACATTGGATTGCTACAATTTGCGAATGCAATTTGAATCAGCAAACGAAAAGGAGTTAGAGAAATTAAGAGAGAATTATATTCAGATAATTGAAAATAAGTTTCGATTGTTAACACCAAAAATTGCTGATTATAAAACTAGTAAAACGGATATAAATATTAGTACAATTCGCCATGGTTTCAATTTGCTAAAACGTAGTAAAGAATTGGCTTACGTTCGAAAGAAGGTAATTTTAGAAAAAGCTCATAGTGATTTAGACAATGACTTTTTTGTAGAAAAATTTGATTCTTTTTTAGCCTCTATAGAATCCGATACAATTATTGAACAAATTAAGGCTGCTTTTGAAAATTTGAAACCAGCAAAAGCTTTTCAAAATGAGATTGTTGAAATAATTTCAGCTTTAGAAATTTACAATAATTCATTTGAAGAATGTATTCAGGGTCTTCTTCCATTTGCAAGAGCAATTAATTCAGAATCAGAGTTTGAAGAAATTTTGTCTCAAATTCGATTATATAATATAGATCAACCTTTTGTTGCCTTAGCTTCAAATTATGGTGTACCACAAAACAGAGAACGAGTTTTATTTATTGGTTGTCGTAAAGATCAAAAATTAATTAAAGTTGTTCCGCCAACTGTAAGCGAAAAGGAAAAAGTCACAGTATTTGAAGCATTGTATGATTTAGATTTTGTTGGCAACGATGAAGAGAAGTTTGATTATGAAAGTGTTGATTTAAAAGCAAAATTTAATGGTTCAACACAAAAAATGTTATCTCTTTTGAGGAAACGAGCAATAGACGGAAAGCCAGAAGAAAATAAGGGTTTGACTTATGCAGAATGGTCAAAAAAAGGAAGATTAAATGGGCGTTTTGTAAACGCTAAAAATCCCTTTTATGTTAGAAATTTTGAAGAGTTGGAAAATACGCTATCGCATATTGTTGCACCATTACATAATCATAAAACTAGCAAGCAGAATGATGACGTTGTAAAACGACTTGATGTTATTTTAAACACTGGTGACTATGATTTGGCAAAAAAGGAATTAAAGAAAATCGGTTTAGATTCTGAAAAGAGAAATTATAATGTTTTAAAGCCCAATTCTCAAAGTTCAACAATTATGACAATTGCAGATGATTATATTCATTATTCTAATCCAAGAGCTTTAACAGTTCGAGAAATGGCAAGACTTCAATCATTTGATGATTCATTCGTATTTCAAGGGAAACGCTCGACTGGAGGAAATAAACGTAAATTCGAAGTGCCTCAGTTTACTTTGGTAGGTAATGCAGTACCTCCGTTAATGGCTCGTGCTGTTGCTTTGGAAATATTAAAAAATATAAAGTAGTTATTGATGCGTCAATTGACAACCTTTGAAATATGTAGGATAAAACTTTTGACAGAAAAGTCTGTTGAGTTTTGTTTAATAGAACCAACTGGAACTGGACTTGAAAAATCAATAATGGATGCTACAGGTATAGTGAGAACCTATTTGAAGTCTAAAGATATACATGATTTTGAATTACAGAAACAAGGGCAACAAAATAAAATTCAAATTTCTTCTTTTCTTATCTCTCCAGAATCTTTAATAGTTTCAGTCTCTTCTTTATATCGTCCCAATACTAAAAAAGGAGATCCGAGAATTTGGTTCAAAGGTTTAGGAACTTATTCAAAAGCGAATGACATTTTAGGAATAATTGCATTTGAAACTGAGTTGTATGTTTTGAATATTTCACAAATTGATTTGCAAAAGCTGATCGAAGGAGATATTTCAAATCCACTAAAAGATTTGGTTAATCAAATAAATCAAATTTCAAATAAAGTAGCTGATGAATTGCTTATTAAATTGAGGATGATTGCTTCAAAAGGTTATGTTCCAGCTTTATTGCAAGCAGATACATCCATTGGTAGAACTTTAGAACATTTATTAGAGATTCCTATGAATTCATCCAAAATTCCAGATTATAAAGGGATTGAATTAAAGTCGGCAAGAGCAAATAAAAGCACAAGAAAGGGTTTATTTGCAAAGACACCTGATTGGGAATTAAGTAAATTTAAAAATAGAGTTGAAATTTTAAATGCTTTTGGTTATTGGGAGAATGGTGTATTTCGATTGTACAATACAATTAGAGCAACTGGAAGAAATGCTCAAGGGTTAATTTTGAAAACTGATTATGAGCTAAATTATTTATATGAAAACTCAGATAGAAAAGATATCGGCGATTTTCTAATTTGGAAATTAGATGTTTTGAAAAATGCTTTGGCTGTCAAGCATAAAGAAACTTTTTGGATAAAGGCCGATTCTAAAAAGGATGATGGGAAGGAGTATTTTCAATTTAAATCAGTTGAGCATACCAAAGGACCTTTGCTTAACCAATTTGGATTATTAATTGATATTGGTGCTATTACTCTGGATTATCCAATAAAGAGATTAGCAAATGGTTCAGTAATCGATAAAGGTTGTAATTTTAAATTAAGATCAAATGCTTTAAACTTATTATTTCCATCAAGTCAATTCTATTCTTTGATGAATAAGTAATTAATTATCTGCTTAAAGTATTTTCATTGAAGACTTTAATTTGTTATCTTTTCTTGTTAGCAAACTCCCCTTCAAAATAAATCAAATCTAACCAACCATTTGCGGTTTCTATCCCAAGAATAAAAGCTTCAAGTTCTTCTCTTGTTCTGAATGAGAAACTTTTGGTATAGTTATTAATTTCTTCTTCACTAAAAATTTCTTTATTATGAAATTTCCTGATTTGGTCTGAACCAAATAATATGGTTAAAAGAAACACATTCATATTTTCAGATCTCTGCTTTTAATAAATCTCTCAATTCATCTCCCTTATCTGTAAAGGATTAACTTGAAAAACAAGTAATTCCCCATTGGATATTACAAAAACTATATTACGGCAACAAATTAAAAATGCTGCCGATAATTTACTACACCACTTTCACCAAATAATAATTCTTCTTCCCTTTTTGTACCAATAAATACTTTTGCTGTAACAAGTCGCCATAGGTAACGGCTATTTTATCTGCCGCTAACTTTGTTTTATTAATAGCAACTCCTCCTGCTTGTACCATTTTTTTGGCTTCCCCCTTGCTTGGGAAAATGGCGGTGTCGGTTAAAAAGCTCACCAACTCATATCCATCGGCTAATGATGCTGCGGTAATTTCTACAGTAGGCACACCTTCCATTACTTGCAATAATTGCTCCTCATTTAAACTGGCCAATACTTCAGTAGCTGCATTGCCAAACAATATCTCCGATGCTTTTACCGCAAATTCATAATCTGCTTTGCTGTGCACAAAACAAGTAATTTCTTCGGCTAATTTTTTCTGCAATATTCTTGCATGTGGCGCCGCTGAGTGTTCTGCAATTAATGTTTCAATTGCTTCTTTTGGTAATAGCGTAAATATTTTTATCCATTTTGTTGCATCTTCATCACTTGCATTTAACCAAAATTGGTAAAACTGATAGGGCGATGTTTTAGTAGGATCTAACCAAATATTTCCTCGCTCTGTTTTGCCAAATTTGCCTCCATCTGCTTTTGTTAACAGCGGACAAGTAAAGGCAAATGCTTCTCCACCAACTTTCTTGCGAATAATTTCTGTACCCGTTACAATATTGCCCCACTGGTCGCTTCCGCCCATTTGCAACTTGCAATTTTTGTGCTGGTACAACCAATAAAAATCATATCCCTGCACCAACTGATACGTAAACTCTGTAAAACTCATTCCCGTTTCTCCCTCCAATCTTTTCTTTACACTATCCTTGCTCATCATATAATTCACCGTAATGTATTTGCCTACATCGCGTATAAAATGCAAGAAACTAAAATCCTTAAACCAGTCGTAGTTATTCACCATTTCTGCTTTATTGTTTTTATCGGCACTAAAGTCTAAA
>JAYVRC010000335.1:0-5859 GCA_043776615.1 Sphingobacteriia bacterium | reverse complement strand
TAACCTGTTATCGTATTTATGATCATGATATGCCCGAATTTCCCTTCAGCATTGAATTATACGAGAACAATATTTATATAGCAGAATATTTGCGTCGTCATGGTATGGAAGATGATCAACATGAAGCATGGTTGATGGATTGTTTATCCATCATTCAGCAAATTACAGGAGTACCAACCGATAGTATGTATTGTAAACAGCGGAAAAGACAAAGTCATAGAGAAGGGCAATACGAAAAGTTAGCAACCGACCAAGTATATTTTACAGTTAAAGAAAATGGGTTACAATTTTTAGTAAACCTCACCGATTATCTAGATACAGGTTTGTTTCTTGATCATAGAATAACTAGAGAGAAAGTAAAACAATTGAGTGAAGGAAAACGAGTGTTAAATCTATTTTGTTATACAGGTTCTTTTTCTGTTTATGCTGCTTCCGGTGGTGCAGCTTCTGTTATTTCAATTGATTTATCTAAAACATATCTAAGTTGGGCCGAAAAAAATATGGAATTGAATGAATTCAATAATAAAACTAAGTATCAATATATACATGCGGATGTAAAACAATTTTTAAAAACCCTTAAGCCCAATAGTTATGATGTAGTTATTATGGATCCTCCTACATTTAGTAATAGTAAAAGAATGAAAGATATACTGGATATTCAAAGAGATCATGTAGAAATGATCAATGATATGCTGAATGCAATGTCTACAAACGGGGTACTTTTTTTTAGTACTAATTTTTCAAAGTTCGTATTAGACGAAGCCGCTATAGAATTTGCAACTATAAAAAATATCACTAAAGCTACTACCCCATTTGATTTTGAGGGAAAACTAAAGCGTTGGTGTTACGAAATAAGTAAAAATTAATTTTGTTTGAAAACTTCCCTTTTGGGCAAGTCAAAATTAATGATTGTACCCTTATTTGGTTCGCTTTTCACACTCAATTGGGAACCTAATATTCCAGCAAATTCTCTTGTTAAAATTAATCCTAATCCGCTGCCATCTTCCATATTGGTGCCTTTGCGACTACTCTTTCTGTTGGTACTAAATAAATGATCGCTAATTTCTTTGCTCATGCCAATGCCAGAATCAGCAATTTGTATGTTTATACGATCATTGAATTCAATAGCATTCACTTCAATTGTGCCTGATTCGGTGAACTTAATTGCGTTCATTAGAATATTTCTTAAAATAAATTTGAGCATATTCGAATCTGCATTTACCCAAATATTTTCTAGTACATTATTTACAAGTAAATTGTTTTTTAATGAACTAGTTAACCGTAAATCTTCTAACATTTCAGTAACAAGTGTTTGAAAATGTATTGATGTAAATTGAATATTTGACTTATTCAATAAAATTCCACCCCACTCTACTAAATTAGAAAGTAAATTCAATGTGCTATCTATTTGATCGCTCAACATTAATACATAATCATCTAATTCAGCGGAAGTAAGGTCGGCACTCTTTTTTAACTCAAGCATGCTTTTTAATGATGCCATGGGGCTTCTAACGTCATGTGCAATAATCGATATCAATTTATTTTGGATATCAGATAATTCTTGCAAGTGTTTGCGTTGGTTTTCTACCATCGAATTTTTTGCTTTGATTTCTATGTTGAGCAAACGCAGTTCAAATAATTTAATTATTTGTTTGGACAAAACATCTAATGTAAAAATTTGATCAGCATCTAATGAACGAGGTACAACATCTATTACACACAATGAGCCAAGATTGTATCCATTGCTTGTTTTTAAGGGGATACCTGCATAAAAACGTATATGAGGATCGGCATTTACCAATGGGTTACTTACAAAGCGAACATCCATTTCTGCATCTTTTATTTCCATAATAGAGTCTCCCAAAATAGTATGGCTACAAAATGCAATGTTTCTATCCATTTCTGGCTCGTCTAGTCCAATTTTCGCTTTAAACCATAATCTATTGTGGTCTATCAATGATATTAAAGATATAGGCACTTTACAAATTCTTGAAGCTGCTTCTACAATTTCATTGAATTCTTCTTCTGGTTGTGTGTCTAGGACAGACATACGATATAATTCTTGTAAACGTGCTGTTTCATTGGCTGGTATAGGTGCTGCTATCATTTTAATAAGTTGTTGAATAAAGTTGGGTTCTTTACTTATACCAGATTTTGTTGGATTTGTTCATGAATTTGTAATACTTGTGTTATTAGTAAAGTTTGCTCATCGTTTTGAATTACCCAATCACATAATTTCATTTTGATTATCTGATCTATTTGTTGATCCATTCGTTGAGTTACCATTTCTTTACTAATTTGATCTCTTAGCATAACACGTTTTATGCGTAAATGGTTGGGTGCAGCAACACCTATAATATAATTAATTCCCTCTGAAGAGCCCGATTCAAAAAAAAGTGCGGCTTCTTTTATTACATATTGTGCCCTTTGTTTTGCAGCCCAAAGTTTACCCTCCCTAATGGTTGCCGGATGAACTATAGCGTTTAAAACAGCCAATTGATAGGGGTCTTTAAAAACTATATTGGCAATATAGGCACTGTTTAATTGATTGCTTTCATATGCATTTGTACCAAAGGCTTTTATTATTTCATTGCGGATATTTGAATCGGTTTGCATAATTGATTTTGCCAATAGATCAGCATTTAATATTGGAATACCCAAATGAGCAAATATTTTTGCAACGGTAGATTTGCCGCTGCCTATTCCGCCTGTTAATCCAATAATTAGCATACCCAAATAAAAATTGCCAGTAATACATGATTACCAGCAATAAATTTAAACCTTTAATTGATACTGATTATTTTTTCTCTACTAATGGCTTGTTAATAGCTAAAGTCCATTCCATACTAATTGATGACTTTTCTATTTTCAAATAGCTACCTGGGTTTACTTCCATTTGAATGGTATTGTCGTCATTCACCTTGTTAATTGAACCATGTATACCAGCAATGGTTACAATTTTATCGCCTTTCTGCATATTGTCGATAAACTTCTTTTGTTCTTTTGCTTTTTTAGCTTGAGGGCGAATCATGAAAAACCAAAATACTAATACGATGGCTCCCATCAATACTAATTGAACAGTACCACCCTGTTTAGGATCGGCAGATAAAATAATTGAAACTAATGAGTACATATTTATTGTGTTTTTAATTGTTGAATTTCTCCGTTAAAGGTAAGTGTATGTGTAATTCCATTACTGGAATTTGATGTTACGAAAATATTTTTTGATACGGATTCGGGATGAGATTTATTACTATCAAATGATGCAGTATTACATGCAACCAATGTTGGAATTAAAAAAATCAAACAGTAGCAAATTGTTCTCAAGCTATAAAGATTTATTATTGAAACTTACTTTATTAATTTTACCTTCTGTAGTCATTTCTTTGTGAATATTATCTAGTATTCCATTTACAAATTGACCACTTTGAGCAGTGCTATAATCTTTTGCTAAATCTATATATTCATTGATGGTTACTTTGGTTGGTATTGTTTCGAAATACAATAACTCGCAAATGCCCATTCTCATTAATATCATATCGAGTTGAGCAATTCTTTCTGCATCCCAATTTTTTAATTTTGGTTTTATTAGTGCTGCACAATATTCTTTTTTATCAATGGCTGTTTTTAATAATCCTCTAGCAAAATCCCATTTATCACCACTCATTAATTGATCTAATTGAGTAGTAGCAGGTTTTTGAATGAAAGTTAACATCATTTGATCCATCATTTCAGCATCATCATCCCAATTATTAAAATGCTCTTCAATGTGATTGATAAAATCTTCGTTGGGCAATAAAAATTGAGTAAAAATCAATTTAATAATTTCACGCTCTTTTGCCTTATCTCTATTTTGCTCGTTGATGTATTGGATATATTCTTTCGACTCAATTAAAGTATTATAAATCTTTTTAACAAGATTTATATCAATCATTTTTTCAGGATGATCTGTATCAATTGCTTTTTGGTATGTTTTGTTTTCCAGCAATGCCCAAATAAATTCGTTGCCAGCAATTTTGATATTGACATTCATATCACTTGCTGATGGCAAATTTTTAGATGCTCTTTTAACAGCATTGGTTTCAGCATATCTGGCTACCTCGGATAGAAAATAAATTAAGTAAACAAATAATTCCCTGCTTTTATCTAACTGCTTTTCTAAGGTTTGTATGGGCTGCTTGAAAGTAATTGCAGAGTCGGCAGACTCAATCATATAGAGCAACTGCATTACTTTAACACGAATATTTCTTCTACTGATCATTCAACAAGAACTTTTTTGAGCAGCGCGAAGGTAAGGGTTTATAGGTATTTATGAGAGTGAAATGAAAATTTGGCACACGAATATCAATTTGCTTAGCCTTATCTGTCAGGCTAAACAACCCAAAACGCTGCTTTTACTATTTTACTGAAAAATTGGCTTAATAATTATTTTGGCATAATTATCGACCTAACAAGTAAAATTAACCTAATAACATAAAATCAATAACGTATGGCTAAGAAAATCAACGTTACTCCTCTACACGACAGAGTAATTGTAAAGCCTGCTGCTGCCGAAGAAAAAACGGCCGGTGGAATCATCATCCCAGATACTGCTAAAGAAAAACCACAACGTGGAGTAATTGTAGCTGCTGGAAAAGGAAAAATCGACGAACCTATGACTGTAAAAGTGGGCGACACAGTATTATATGGCAAATATGCTGGTACTGAAGTACAAATAGAAGGTCAAGATCTGTTGATCATGAGAGAAAGCGATCTTTTAGCAATTATTTAATTAATTGAAACAACCAAAAAACACAAATCACACATTTAAAAATAGAATTATATGGCTAAGCAAATATTCTTTGATATAGAAGCTAGAAATAGAATGAAAAAAGGCGTTGACACATTAGCCAACGCTGTTAAAGTTACATTAGGACCTAAAGGCCGTAATGTTGTAATAGAAAAAAAATTCGGCGCTCCTCAGGTAACTAAGGATGGTGTTACTGTTGCAAAAGAAATTGAATTAGAAGATGCAATTGAAAACATGGGTGCTCAAATGGTTAAAGAAGTAGCTTCTAAAACAGCTGATATTGCTGGTGATGGTACTACAACTGCAACTGTGCTAGCTCAGGCTATAATTAGCGAAGGTTTAAAAAACGTAGCTGCTGGTGCAAATCCAATGGATTTAAAGCGTGGTATTGATAAAGCTGTTGCTAAGGTAATTGATAGTTTAAGAGCACAATCTCAAACAATTGGAAACGATTCTAAGAAAATTGAGCAAGTAGCTACTATCTCTGCAAATAGCGATAACGAAATTGGAAAGTTAATTGCTACTGCAATGGCTAAAGTTGGTAAAGAAGGGGTTATTACTGTTGAAGAAGCTAAAGGAACTGATACTACAGTTGATGTAGTTGAAGGAATGCAATTCGATCGCGGTTACATTTCTCCTTATTTTGTTACCAATAGTGAGAAAATGGAAGTTGAATTACAAAATCCATACATTTTAATATACGATAAGAAAATTAGTGCAATGAAAGACATTCTTCATATTCTGGAGAAAGTTGCTCAAACTGGTCGCCCATTAGCAATTATTGCAGAAGATTTAGAAGGTGAAGCATTGGCTACATTGGTTGTAAATAAATTACGCGGCACGCTAAAAGTGGCTGCTGTAAAAGCTCCTGGCTTTGGCGATCGTAGAAAAGAAATGTTGACCGATATTGCTATCCTAACTGCAGGAACTGTAGTAAGTGAAGAGCAAGGATTTAAATTAGAGAATGCCGATTTAACTTATTTAGGTCAAGCTGCTTCAATAACAATCGATAAAGACAATACAATTGTTGTTGGTGGGAAAGGTAAAAAAGCTGATATCGTAGCTAGAGT
>JAYVRC010000334.1:0-5870 GCA_043776615.1 Sphingobacteriia bacterium | reverse complement strand
CTTGAACATTGTATTTTTTACAAGCTTCATTGGCAACCGCTAACCAGTTTTGAGGATTACTTGTTTTTAAAATAACCAATGTGCCCCTATCATAGGTTTTATTTTTAATAGTGAATGGTTTTTCAACATAACGTGCCTTAATTCCATTCTTTAAAATATGTGCAAGTATTTTTGCACTACTGAAAGAATTATAAGGAATCAACACTCCGTAATTACTATTTAAATCAATAACAGTTGTATTCATTGTTTTAGGCTCACCGCTAAATTCCAATTTTTCTTTTACCGCATAACATTTTATTCCATAAGCATAAGCTGCAGCCCAAGCAGTAATATCATATGTATTTGAATCGGTAACAATTGTTTTTGGCTCGAGCAAAACTTTTGCCAAAACAGCCTTTGATTGATAGGCACTCACTGCAATATGCACACCTTCATCAGTAAATGCATCGTCTTTACTAGAAAAATAATTATATCCTCGAAATGATTTACTATTAAGTGTTCCATATTCAATGCCATTTACTTCCAATAACTTTTTTAATGGAGCCATTTTATTTTCATCCTTTGTAGTAAATACATAGGTTTTATACTCTCCTATTTTTCCAGCTTTACTATCATCGAAAAATTTTTTAAATTCTCCAATAACTTTTTGCCTGTTTTTAGATGTTACTTCAATCGTTGATAATCCTGTTGTATAATGATGCAATGCACGGTCAACCAAGGTTAATGTATCATTATCTTCATTCATTACTGCAAGTCCACCTCTACCACCTCCACCCTGCTCGAAAGTCATCCCAATCGCTCCATTGTATATAGGATATGAATCGCCATAAGAAGGATACAATAAATCGAATCTTTCTTTAGTAAAATATAACCAGTTATTGTTATCAAAATACTTTGCATGATTTTTACCAATCATGGTTTGAAAATCTCTCTGCCATGCTGTAATTACTTCATGAATTGGTTCAGCAGCTGGAGCAAAATAGTAAGGTTCATTTACGCCTTGCTCATGATAATCCACGTGAATTTGTGGCATCCATTGATTGTACTTTTTTAAACGTTGCTGCGTTTCTACTTGCGTTTGCCATGCCCAATCTCTATTTAAATCGAAATTATAATGATTGCTTCTTCCGCCTGGCCAAGGTTCTGAATGCTCTCTTGATGAAGGATCGGGATTGGCGTTTTTACCTACCATCGAATTAAACCAATTTACATAACGATCTCTTCCATCTGGATTTATACAAGGGTCTAAAATAATTACTGTATTTCTTAACCATTCTTTAGTTTGCGTATTATTTGGGTCTAATAAAGCATATATCGTAAGCATAAAAGCTTCTGAAGATGATGTTTCGTTTCCATGCACATTATAGCTTAACCAAATTATTGCAGGTGCATTTTCTGTTTGAGGTGCTAAGTTATCCGCATTTAAACCTGCTAAACGAAGGTTATTTAATCTTATTGATTCTAGCTTCTGCATATTTTCAGCTGTACTAACAATTGCTATCATTAACTCCCTTCCCTCATTGGTTTCCCCATATTTTTCAATTTTCATCATTTCGGGTTTTGCCTGAGCAAGCGTTTTGGCATATTCCACAATTTTGTGATGACGGGTAAACCGAGTGCCCACTTTATATCCTAAAAATTGTTCCGGACTTTGTAATGCTTGACAATAAAGCGTTCCAGATAAAATAATTAAACAACCAACAAACAGTAATTTCTTCATATAGTAATAAATGAAGCGTGAAAATAACAATAAAGGCACAAGGAATAGTATAATATGGGAATAAGTTTTTTAAAATAGGATAAGCGGAACATACAAAATTTTGTAATTTAAGCCCATGAAAAAAATAATTGTATTGTGCTATAGCTTGGTCGTTATTTCATTGTCAAATGGACAATCAAGTTTATCAATAGTTGGTCCAGGTAAAGCAATAAATCCTTATGCTTACACCGTTGTAAAAAGAGCTGAATTTAAACAAGCTGCTGTTAGTAGTGCACATCCTTTAGCAAGTATGGTTGGTGCAGAAGTAATGAAAAGAGGTGGAAACGCTTTTGATGCAGCAATTGCTACACAATTGGTATTGGCAGTTGTTTTTCCTACTGCAGGTAATATTGGTGGCGGTGGATTTTTATTGGCTCGAAAAACCAATGGAGAATTAATTGGTATCGATTACAGAGAAGCTGCTCCAGAAAAAGCCAATAGAGATATGTATTTAGATAAAAATGGCAACCCGCAAATGAATTTATCCATGATAGGACCATTGGCTTCTGGAATTCCTGGAACGGTTGCAGGATTATTTGCCACCCTAACCTATGCAAAATTATCATTTCAACAATTAATACAACCAGCGATTGATATTGCTACTAAAGGTTATGTGCTAACAGAAAAAGAAGCTGCCAGCTTAAATAGTGTTAAAGAATCAATCACCAAAAATACGACTGAACCTACCGCTTTGGTAAATAATACAAAATGGAAAGTGGGTGATACTTTAGTACAAAAAGATTTAGCAGCTACTTTAAAAAGAATTCAAAAAGATGGTGTACTCGGATTTTATTCAGGAAAAACAGCAGAATTAATTGTTGCAGAAATGCAAAGGGGCAATGGTATTATTACCTTGAATGATTTAAAAAATTATACAGCAAAATTGCGTAATCCACTTTCATTTAATTACAAAGGTCACGAAATTATCAGCTTTGCACCTCCAAGTAGTGGTGGAATTTTATTAGCACAAATGTTTAAAATGATTGAGAAATATCCGATGACAAAATTTGGATTTCAATCAACAAAAAGTGTTCAACTAATGGTAGAAGCAGAAAGAAGAGCTTATGCAGATAGAGCAGAATTTATGGGCGACCCAGACTTTTTTAAAGTGCCTGTAAAAACCCTGATGAGCGACAATTATTTAGCCCAAAGAATGAGTGATTACAGTCCAGACAAAGCAGGTGTTAGCGTTAATGTAAAAGCTGGTATAATTAAAGAGAGTGAACAAACTACTCATTTAAGTGTGGTAGATCAAGCAGGCAATATGGTATCAGTTACTACTACTTTAAATAACGGATATGGTAACAGAACAGTAGTTGGTGGAGCAGGTTTTTTATTGAATAACGAAATGGACGATTTTAGTGTAAAGCCCGGTGTACCTAATATGTATGGTGCCATTGGCGGTGAAGCCAACTCCATTCAACCAGGTAAAAGAATGTTAAGTTCTATGACGCCAACGTTGGTTTTAAAAGACAAGAAACCCTATATAGTTATTGGAACACCAGGAGGAACTACTATTCCAACTTCAGTATATCAAGCAATTGTAAATGTTATTGATTTCCATATGAAAGTTGGAGATGCTATTGATGCACCAAAATTTCACCACCAATGGCTACCAGATGAAGTGATGATAGAGCCAGATTTTAATGCAAGTACTAAAGAGCAATTGCAAAAAATGGGGTACAAAATAACTATTAGAGGTTCCATTGGAAAAACCGAAGGCATTCGTTTTTTGCCCAATAAAATAAGAGAAGTTGCTGCAGATAAAAGAGGCGACGATTCGGTAGCAGGATTTTAAATAAAAAAATATAGAATGGATCTTAATGAAGGATTTTTGAAAGACTCAATAAAGCGTTTTAAGTACTACAAAGATTTAGGCGATAAAACATTTGAACAATTAGATCAAGCAGATTTCTTTTTTACTCCAGATACCGAGAGTAACAGTATTGCCATTATCATTCAACATATGTATGGAAATATGTTGAGTAGGTGGACCAACTTCTTAACGGAAGATGGAGAAAAACATTGGCGAAAAAGAGATGCAGAATTTGAGCCAATGCAATGCAGCAAAGCAGATTTACTCAATTTCTGGAATGATGGATGGAAGTGCTTGATTAGTACTTTAGAAAGTTTAGAAACTACTGATTTAATTAAGACTATTACTATTAGAACCGAGCCTCTTGTAGTTTATGATGCTATACTAAGGCAATTGGCGCATTATCCTTATCATGTTGGTCAAATTGTTTATTTAGGAAAAATGATAAAACAATCGAATTGGAAATCTTTAAGCATCCCTAAAGGAGATAGCGCTGTTTATTTAGAGCAAGTAAAAAAAGAACAAGTTAAATAATTACAGTGCACCTTTTTTAAACTGTTCTGCAGCATAATGTGCAGCCCTAGCAGTTAATGCCATAAAAGTAAGTGAAGGATTTTGTGTTCCGGTAGAAGTCATACAGGCACCATCAGTAACAAAAACATTTTTACAATGATGCAGTTGATTCCACTCATTCAATAAAGAAGTTGTAGGATCTTTTCCCATTCTTACTCCTCCCATTTCATGAATATCTAATCCGGGTGCTTGTTTGTTGTCGTTAGTTGAAATGTTTTTACAACCAGCTTTTTCAAGCATTGCTTTTCCTTCTTTAAAAAAATCTTGCAACTGCAATTCATCATTTTCATCATACTCAACCGACACTTGCAATTGAGGTATTCCCCATTCATCTCTTTCCTCCGTACTTAATGAAACGTAATTAGATTCTTTAGGTAACGTTTCTCCTTGCATCATCATATAAATTCTCCATCCGCCTAATTCAGTAATAGCTTCTTTTAAAGCTGCTCCAATTGCATCAGATTTTGCCCTTCCACGAGATGCATTAAAGAAAATCATATAACCTCTTTTGAAATTTTTTTCTTGTTTTAATACATTACTAAAATTTGGCATCATAACCTGGGTTGGTCTTCTACCAAAATAGTATTTATCCAAAGGGCCATCATACAATGCATTAATCGTTCCTCTATAGTTTTGAAATGCTATATACTTTCCTAAAAGATCATTATCATTTCCTAATCCATTGGGGAAACGTTTGCTTGTTGAATTGAGTAAAATTAAATTGGTATTTAAACAAGCAGCATTCACAAAAATAATTCGAGCATAATATTCAGTTACAAGATGAGTGATAGCATCAACCACTTTTACGCCAACTGCTTTTTGTAATGCTTCATCGTAAATGATGGAATCTACAACTGCATTGGTTTGTAAAAATAAATTACCTGTTTTTTTGGCAGCAGGTAAGGTACTACTATTGCTGCTAAAATATCCTCCAAATGGACAACCACGTTCACATAAATTTCTCGCTTGGCATTTACCCCTACCCTGTTCTAGGTGAATTTGATTGGGCGCTGTAAGATGCGCACACCTGCCTTGAATTACATGCCTATCAGGAAATGCATGCATTATTTTTGATTGCAAATCTTTTTCTACACAATTCATTTCCCATGGTTGTAAAAATTCGCCATCGGGCAAAACATCTAATCCATCTTTATTACCACTTATACCAGCAAATTTTTCTACATAACTGTACCATGCTGCCAAATCATTATATCGTATTGGCCAATCAACAGCAAAACCATCGCGTAGTGGACCTTCAAAATCGTATTTACTCCAGCGTTGAGTTTGCCTAGCCCATGTAAGCGACTTGCCTCCAACTTGATATCCTCTAATCCAACTAAATGGTTTTACTTGAACATAGGGGTGCTCATCATCTTTTACAAAAAAATGTTTGCTTGCTTCTGTAAAAGCATAACAGTGACTAACAATAGGATTTTTATCTTGTTCTGGTGGAGGAATTTTTCCTCTATGAGGAAAGTCCCAAGGATTCAAAGTGGCAGTGGGATAATCTTTCAAGTGCTCCACATTTCTGCCTCTTTCCAATACCAAAGTTTTTAATCCTTTCTCGCACAATTCTTTGGCAGCCCAGCCACCGCTTATGCCAGAGCCAATTACAATTGCATCATATTCATGTATAGGAGTAGAATTATCAGGCATTAAAATATTGCTTTATTGAAACCACTCATTAAATTTTGTAAGATCAACATTTCCTCCAGTTAAAAT
>JAYVRC010000333.1:0-5898 GCA_043776615.1 Sphingobacteriia bacterium | reverse complement strand
ACTCAATTTTTTTTTGCAAAAACAGCTGTCTTATTTCAAAAAAACAAACAACTTTGACAATACTAAATCATTGCTGTAACTTGTTAAACTTAAAAAAGCAACTATGCGCTGGTTAGGAAGTAGAGAAAGTAGCAATGTAGAAGACAGAAGAGGCGGCGGCGGTTTGGCTATAGGAGGTGGAATAGGTGCAATTGTTATAGCAGTAATTTATGTTTTATTGGGAGGTAATCCATCAGATGTTGTGAATCAAATTGTAGCCCCACAACAAAATCAATCTTCTACAGCAAGAACACCCGAAGAAGAAAAGCTGGCAAAGTTTACTAAAGTAGTATTAGCCTATACCGAAAATGTTTGGGATTCTATTTATCGGTCAAACGGGGATACATACAGCAAACCAACACTCGTATTATTTAGTGATCAAACACAGTCGGGATGCGGATTTGCTAGTGCCGCAAGTGGTCCATTTTACTGTCCACCCGATCAAAAAGTATACATCGACCTTTCTTTTTTTGTAGAACTCTCCCAAAAATTTAAAGCGCCAGGAGAGTTTGCAATGGCATATGTAATTGCTCATGAAGTGGGTCATCATATTCAGCAATTAAATGGGACATCACAAAAAATGCAACAACTCAGATCAACATTAAGCGAAACTGAATACAATAAAATGTCTGTTAAATTAGAGTTACAGGCCGATTTTTTAGCAGGAGTTTGGGCTTATCATGCTAACAAATTAGAAAGAATATTGGATCCAGGAGATTTAGAGTCGGCCTTAAATGCAGCCAATGCAATTGGAGATGATCGATTGCAACAACAAAGCAAAGGGTATGTGGTACCAGATGCTTTTACCCACGGCACATCAAAACAAAGAATGTATTGGTTTAAAAAAGGATTTGAAACAGGAGACATGCGCTTAGGCAATACCTTTGCGGGGATTAATGAATAATACAATAAATACATATCATGAAACAATTTTACTTATTAATTTTTGTTTTAGCGAGCGCTACAATTTCTGCTCAAGACACGTTGTCTAAAAAAGATATTCCAGCTGCTGCTAGGCTGATGGACTTAAAATATACCGATAAAGAAATTGACACTATGTATGATGGAGTAAAAGAAAATTATCTTTTATTTAAAGCGATGCATCAGCAGAAATTAAATAATGATGCTCAAATGAGCATGGTACAAAATCCTGTTCTACCTGGAATGACTTTCCCAGAAAAACAAGAAAGAATAAAATGGAAATCAGCAAAGACAATAATGCCTACTGATAAAAACGAGTTGGCTTTTTATTCCATTCAAGAACTAGCATCATTAATAAAAACGAAAAAAATTAGCTCGGTAGAGCTAACGCAGTTTTTTATAGAAAGAATAAAAAAGTATGGCGACAGTCTTGAATGCGTGATTTCTATAACTGAAGAAATTGCCATGCAACAAGCTGCACAAGCCGATGCAGAAATTGCTGCCGGAAAATACAAAGGGCTATTACATGGCATACCATATGGATTAAAAGACTTATTTTCTGTAAAAGGAACCAAAACAACTTGGGGAGCTGCGCCTTACAAAGAACAAGTAATTAATGAGGATGCATTTGTATATACAAAACTTAAAGAGGCAGGCGCGGTGCTTATTGCAAAATTTACTCTAGGAGCATTGGCAATGGGCGATTATTGGTATGGAGGAAGAACTAAAAATCCGTGGAATCTTAAACAAGGTTCTTCAGGTTCATCTGCGGGTTCTGCTTCAGCAACAGTTGCGGGGCTGGTTCCATTTGCTATTGGCACAGAAACATGGGGCTCAATTATTTCTCCTGCTTCTACTTGCGGCGCAACAGGATTGAGACCAACATTTGGAAGAATTAGTAGATCGGGCGGAATGACGTTGAGTTGGAGCTTAGACAAAGCTGGTCCGATTTGCCGAAATGCAGAAGACGCAGCTGTAGTTTTTAGTTTTTTGCATGGAACAGATGGATTAGACTTATCGGCCATAGAAAAGCCATTTAATTATCAGCCTGATGGCGATATTAAAAAATTAAGAATTGGCTATGCTAAAAACTATTTCGATTTAATTAGAGATACTTCAAGAAATGAATTAAAAGTATTAGCAGAATTTAAAGCAATGGGAGTTGAATTAATTCCAATTGTTTTTCCAGATAGCGGTGTTTATAAATTTAATATTATGGATGCGGTTATTAGCGCAGAGTCTGCCGCTGCGTTTGACGATTTTACTAGAAATAATATAGATGATGAAATGACAAGACAGGGAGCTTTTGATTGGCCCAATAGCTTCAGGGTTTCTCGTTTAATGCCTGCTGTTGAATACGTTAATGCAAATAGACATAGGTACATGTTAATGCAAAAAGTAAATGAAGCAATGCAAAAAATAGATGTGTTGATTTGTCCTACTAGAGGAAGTGGCAACCAGTCTGCAATTACTAATTTAACTGGTCAGCCAGCAGTATGTGTACCAACAGGGTTTGATAAAAGATCCAATCTTCCAACAAGCATTACTTTCATTGGTAATCTCTTTGATGAAGCAAGTATTTTATTAGCAGCAAAAAAGTATCAACAAACTACATCATGGGATGAAACACATCCGCCAAAGTTTAAATAATTATAGTATCTATAGAATGGCAAAAAAAAGCATATACTCTTTTGTTTTATTGATTTGCATTTCCTGCTCCTCTTTAAAAAAAGTTACAAGT
The DNA here is from genome assembly GCA_043776615.1 of Sphingobacteriia bacterium. Lineage (GTDB taxonomy): Bacteria > Bacteroidota > Bacteroidia > Chitinophagales > Chitinophagaceae > Sediminibacterium. The sequence goes on along the minus strand of JAYVRC010000333.1, from coordinate 3,197 downwards.
ACTGAAGATATTGCGATAAGCCAGCTGAAGCTATTAGATGTGTATGATATTCCTTATAATTATCAATTCAATAACACAACGGTTGGAGGATTATCTGGAATAGATTATAATTCTAAAACTGGTGATTATTATATAATTTGTGATGATCGATCTAATATTAATCCAGCTAGATTTTATACTGCTAAAATTAATGTTGCTGAAAATCTAATTGATACAGTAATCTTCACAAACCAAGTGTTTTTACAAAATGAAAATAAAGAGCTGTATCCTAATAATAAGCAAGACGCAAAACGAGTTCCAGATCCAGAAGCACTAAGATACAATTCTCGAAAAAATGAATTTATATGGACGAGCGAAGGAGAAAGAATCATTAATACCAAAGACACGATACTTATTAATCCGTCGATTAATGTTATTGATGAAAAAGGGATATTAAGAAGCAGTTTTGTTTTGCCACAAAACCTGATAATGCAATCTATCGAAAAGGGACCAAGACAAAATGGTGTACTAGAGGGTATGACTTTTGCCGAAAAAAATAAATATTTATTTGTAAATTTAGAAGAGCCGTTGTATGAGGACGGTCCCCGCGCAGAAATATTCCCAAACAAGGCCCTAGTACGATTTTATAAATTTAATGTTAAAACAAAAAAAAATATTGCACAATACGCGTATGAGCTTGATCCTGTTGCATATAAGCCCACTCCGTCAAACGGATTTATAGTTAATGGTATTCCTGATATTTTATACTTTAGAAATAATAAAATATTGGTAATCGAAAGATCCTTTTCAACAGGAAGGCTACCCTGTACTATTAAAATATTTATTGCTGATTTTTCAAACGCTACCGATATTAGAGAAAACAAATCACTGATAAATAACACACAAATTATTGTCGCTCCAAAAAAATTATTATTGGATTTGGATTCGCTCGGAATTTTTGTAGATAATATTGAAGGTGTTACGTTTGGACCAAGACTAAAAAACAATCATCAAACATTGTTATTTATTGCCGACAATAATTTTAACCCTATTCAAAGATCACAAGTAATGTTATTTGAAATAATTCCTTAATAGTTAGAGTTGCTTTTGTTACGAACTTACTTTTTAAGTGGATTATATTCAACCACTACTTCATAAGCTTGTTTTTTTAATGAAGGCAACCCATGTCCAATCTTAAGGTCTTTATATTGTGGACTAGGCTCACAAACCCAATAATCATTTCCATTATAATGTAGTGGATTTGCTAATGGCTGATTAAATTGAATTGCAACGCTTATGTGTTCTGGATAAGAAAGCACAATCATCGGCAGGTTGTATATTTCTTTTACTAAATAAAAGAAAAAGGCAGCCCGATCCTCGCAATCGCTATAATCAAATAAAAGCGTTTGTTCTGGCGATAATCTTTTTTCTTTTCCGTATAGAGCAGCATCTTTTTCAAATGCAAATGCAGACCGAGTTAAGTGCATTAAATAATCAATCCCTTTTTGTTGACTCATTCTTGCAACAGTATTCCTAAGAACTGGTATTAATGATTGATAGGTATAGTTGCTTAAAGGAACAGAAAACTGCATGGTATATTCTACAGTAGGATAATTGGTAAAAATTTTCTTTACCGATTGATTAACCATTATTTTAAATTCATACTCTTTTTGGTGGTATTCAAAACTCAATTTTTTTAAAGTATAATCGGCGGGATTGAAATTTGGCAAAGAATTGATTTTATAGGAGAAGGGAAAGTTGTTTTCGTAACTAGTATAGGTAGCAACTTTAAATTCTCCCCGAGTAAAATCGATTAATCCATAATCATGATAATTTAAACAATTGTATTGTTTTCCATTTACATTAATAAATGGAATATCATATACCAATTCATTGCTTTGAACATACATCAACATTGTATCTTTTCTAATTCTAGTAATTGAATTATAACCACTTTTGTTCAATAGGAAACATTTATAAAGTGTGTACAATTGGTAGTTTGATTTTTTCGGAAAAATTTCTTCTGCTACAACTCTTATAAGTTGATAATAAAGCCAATCATCCAAATTGTTCTCTTTTTTATAATCCAACAATTTTTGAATAAAAAGATCTACTGATGAGGTTGAAATAAGATCATAAACGCGTTGAGGCGCTTTTATAATTGAAGGATCAGTAAAATCAATTTTTTGGCACCCCGAATAAGGCAATAATATTGTGTCGCCATAGAAATGAATGGATAAATTGCTTTTGTCGATTGTATCTTGTGAAAAAACAGGACTAAGAATGACTAGCAACAAATAAATTAATATCGTTGTTCTACTTAACATAGAAAGATGCCATTATAAAAATATAACAATTAATTAATATTAAACAGTAGTTTTTTACGTTTTAATTTTTGTGAAGAATAACTCCCATTAATCATGCCCTTTAAACTACATACACCTTATCTGCCAGCTGGAGATCAACCCAATGCAATTCGGCAATTGGTTGATGGGATAAATGATGGGGAACAACATCAAACATTGTTGGGAGTTACCGGAAGCGGAAAAACATTCACTATTGCTAATTTAATTCAAGAAGTACAGCGACCCATACTAGTGCTTACGCACAATAAAACATTGGTGGCACAATTATATGGAGAGTTCAAACAATTTTTTCCGGAAAATGCGGTTGGATATTTTGTAAGCTATTATGATTATTATCAACCAGAAGCCTATATGCCCGTTAGCGGGGTTTATATTGAAAAAGATTTAAGTATAAACGAAGAGCTAGATAAGCTGCGCTTACAAGCAACCTCTCAGTTATTGAGTGGTAGAAGAGATATTATTGTTGTTGCGAGCGTTAGTTGTATTTATGGAATGGGCAACCCTACTGAATATGAAAATGGTATTATTAGAATTGAAAAGGGTCAGGTTATTTCGCGCCAAGCATTTTTACATGCATTGGTAAACTCATTATACAACAGATCTCAAGGTGATTTTACGAGGGGAACATTTAGGGTTAAAGGAGATACGGTTGATATTAATTTACCGTATGTTGACTTCGGGTATAGAGTAACTTTTTTTGGTGATGAAATTGAAGAAATAGAAAGCATAGAAACGTTTACCAGTAAGCGTATTGGGCTAATGGATACTGCTGCCATCTTTCCTGCAAATTTATACTTAGCACCTAAAGAAATGATTGTTGAAGTGATGCATGAAATACAAGATGAGATGATG
>JAYVRC010000332.1:0-5926 GCA_043776615.1 Sphingobacteriia bacterium | reverse complement strand
TAATTCCACGAGCTTTTCCATCAATCTTAACCACTTCAAGCATTTCATGGCGGGCATACATTTTAACATTGCCTAAAGCTACTTGGCGTTCAAGCGCTTGGTATGCACCTATTAACAATTGTTGTCCTGTTTGACCAGCAGCATAAAAAGTTCTTTGAACTTGAGTTCCACCAAATGAACGATTACTTAATAATCCACCATATTCACGTGCAAATGGAACGCCTTGTGCAACACACTGATCAATAATATTACCACTCACTTCAGCTAAGCGATGTACATTTCCTTCTCTTGCTCTATAATCACCACCCTTTATTGTATCGTAAAATAATCGATAAATACTATCGCCATCATTTTGGTAATTTTTTGCTGCATTGATTCCACCTTGAGCAGCAATTGAGTGTGCTCGACGAGGTGAATCTTGAAAACAAAATGCTTTCACTTTGTAGCCCAATTCTCCTAAAGAAGCTGCAGCAGAAGCGCCAGCTAGTCCAGTGCCCACTACAATTACTTCCAACTTTCTTTTATTGGCTGGGTTTACCAGTTTGCAGTGTCCCTTGTATTCAGTCCATTTTTTATCTAATGGCCCCGAAGGAATTTTAGCATCTAACATAGAACCGATGATTTATTATAATTAGAATATACATTGATTAATTAATCCAACCGAAGTAGAAGCTAACTGGCATCATAATAAATACCAACGCAATTATTATTGAGTATCCATATCCAATACTTGTTAGCAATAAATTATATCTTTTATTGTGAACGCCTAGTGTTTTAAATGCACTTTGAAAACCATGAGCCAAATGATAACATAGTGAAATGCATCCTAGAGCATAGACTACCAGAATCCACCATTCTGTAAAAGTAGCTTTCATTAGTCCAAACATATTGTGCATTTTAACACCATTGTAAGACACTTCCTCTTCTAAACCTCTTCCTGTAAATCTTGCTGATACCCAAAAGTGATATAAATGTAAAATTAGAAAGAGAAGAATTAAAGTGCCTAATAATCCCATACTTCTACTGTACCATTTACTGCCATCTTTATAAGCTACAGCATAACCTACTTTTCTTTTTTGTTGATTCTCTAACGTAAGTAAATAGCCCTGAAAAATGTGTAGTATGATACCAGCAAATAATCCAATTTCCATGATGCGAATTAAAACAGTGGAACCCATAAAATGAGCCGCTTTATTAAACATTTCACCATTTTCGTTGGAATCTACTAAGTCGGCAAAAACGCAAGCATTAATGCCTGCATGTACTATTAAGAATAAAATTAAAGAGATACCGGTCAAGCCCATTACAAGCTTTTTACCAACCGATGAAGTGAAGACTTGTTTCCAGGTCATATTGCAAGATTGTTTGGTTAAATCTGCGCAAAAATAGCATTTGATTTGATGCTATTGCCAAAAATATTGATTTTCCAATTATTTATAACAGCTATTGAGTTAATTGGTTCTGTACAGCAGTTATTTTCTTGTTTTTGTAGAGTTTTGGGTTATCATTTATAAAATAGGGTTGAACACATAAAATAACCGTTTACATAAATTAAACCTATAAATGCTAGATGCTTGTTACATTTGAAGATGCTTAAATTATTGAGTATTCTATGGAATAGTTTCCGAATGGCTTTGCAAGAGCTAAGAGTGAATAAACTGCGTACTTTCCTTTCTTTATTTGGAATTACAATTGGAATTTTTTGCATAATAGGCGTCTTGGCTACTGTAGATAGTTTAGAAAGAAAAGTACAGACCGATTTAAAATCATTTGGTAACAATACCATTTATATCGACAAATGGAATTACGGAGGTGGAAATGATTATCCATGGTGGAAGTATGTTAAACGTCCACCGATGAAATATGAAGAATTGAAGGTAATAAAAAGTAAAAGCAATTTGGCGGCTTTTGCTGCTTTTTTTGTTAAAAATAATGTTGATCTTAATTATGCAGATAATATATTAAGCAATGTAAATTTATATGGCATTTCTAATGAATTTAATAGTATTCAAGAAATTATAGTGAATGATGGACGTTATTTAAATGATGCCGATTTTTCTTATGGTTCTAGCGTGGGTGTGATAGGTTTTAAGGTTGCAGATGAATTATATGGAAGCGCTGAAAAAGCAGTAGGTAAAGAAATATCATTTAGAGGTAGAAGAGTATATGTAATTGGGGTGATAAAAAAACAAGGACAAAGTTTATTAGGGGGGTTTGATTATGATAATTGTATGATTGTTCCCTATAAATATTTTGCTAGTATTTATAATCCTGATAACAATAGTCCATACATCATGGTTAAGGGAAAAACAAATGTGGCTTCTTCTGCTTTAGCCGATGAACTAAATGGAGTGATGCGACAATTGCGAAAATTAAGCCCAAAACAAGAAGATAATTTTTCTTGTAATGATGTGGCCCAATTTGGAGAACAAATAAGTGGCTTTTTTGGTAAAGTTAGTGCAGGGGGATGGGCCATTGCAGGATTAAGTTTGATTGTTGGTGCATTTGGTGTAGCCAATATTATGTTTGTTACGGTAAGGGAAAGAACCAGCCAAATTGGACTTAAAAAAGCAATTGGTGCAAAGCGCAGTACTATATTAACAGAGTTTTTATTAGAGAGTGCATTCCTTTGTATTATAGGTGGATTAATAGGGTTGGGTCTAGTTTGGTTATTATCATTGGTATTAAGTTCAGCACTTCCATTTCCAATATATATAGCTCCAAATATTATTGGATTAGCGTTAAGTATTTGTATTATTCTTGGAATTCTTGCAGGAATCATTCCAGCATCCATTGCTGCTAAAATGGATCCTGTAGTTGCTATAAGAACTAAGTAATTATGACTACAATATTAGCCATAGAATCTTCATGTGATGAAACAGCGGCGTCCATTTGTATAGATGGTAAAATTTGTAGTAATGTAATTGCTAGTCAAGCTGTGCACGAAAAATATGGTGGAGTTGTTCCTGAGCTTGCCAGTAGAGCACATATGCAGCATATAGTTCCTGTGGTAGATCAAGCACTAAAACAAGCTGGGATACAAAATTTGGTATCTATTGACGCCATTGCATTTACACAAGCACCAGGCTTAATTGGTTGTTTATTAGTAGGTGCACAATTTGCTAAATCTATTGCACTAGCAATTGATAAACCTTTAATTGCAGTGCACCATATGCAGGCTCATGTTTTAGCTAATTTAATTCCTACAAATAAACCTAGTTTCCCATTTTTGTGTTTAACAGTTAGTGGTGGTCATACGCAAATTATACTGGCTAAATCTCCGTTGGATTTAACAATAATAGGTGAAACAATTGATGATGCGGCAGGTGAGGCATTCGATAAGACTGCTAAAATAATGGGATTGCCATATCCCGGTGGACCATTGATCGACAAATATGCTGCACTTGGCAATCCATTAAAATTTAAATTTGCTGAACCGCAAGTTCCTGGATTAAATTTTTCATTTAGCGGCTTGAAAACATCTGTTTTGTATTTTTTACAAAAACAAGAACAAGGATTTATTGGAGCAAACCAAAATGATCTTTGTGCATCCATTCAATATACCATTGTTCAAATATTATTAAAGAAAATTAATAAAGCAGTTAAAGAAACTGGGGTTAAACAAATTTGTATAGCAGGAGGTGTTAGTGCTAACAAAGGGCTAAGAGAAGGGATAACTGAAATGGGAATAAAGCAAGGATGGAAAACATTTATCCCAGCATTTGAATATTGTACAGATAATGCTGCAATGATTGCTATAACAGGTTATTACAAATATTTAGCCAGTGAGTTTGTTGAGTTAGATATTAGCCCATCTGCAAGAGCTGAATGGTAGTTTTTTATTTTAAGGAATCTGAATTGTACATTTTGAAATCACCACCTATAATAAAACGTGGCTTTTCGATATAAGAAGCATTGGATAGGCTTTTGGAACTATCAAAACCTGGATATTGAATACCACACAAATCGATAAAAGTGTAAAACACATTCATGCTATTGGCTTTTTTATTTTTATTGTTTAGTAGAAATTCAATCTTTTCAGGTGCTGCGTTTTTAAATTGATCGGAGTACCATATTGTTAAAGGAATAGGCGCAATGTATTTTGAAGGCTCTGCAGCTGCATGTTGCGATAAATACCTACTGTCATCAAATAGGTCCTCCCCATGATCGGAAATAAAATAAACAGATGAAATGGCATGCTTACTATTTACTAAATTAATTAAACTATCTAAAATGTAATCCGTATATAGAATGGTGTTGTCGTAGGTATTTACAATAACATTTTTATTTTTATAATCGTTTGCAGAAGTAGGGATTTTTTTGTTGGACGGATTAAAAACATCGAACTGATTTGGATATCTTTTAGAATAATCATAGTGACTACCTTGTAGTTTAATTATAATAAATTTTTTGTCTCCAGGTAGATTTAAAACTTCTTTTAATGGAAGTATTAGTTCAGCATCATCATTAATATTCTTAATTATTCTTTTTTTGTCCAATACAAAATTATATTGCTTATCAGATTCCGCTGAATGAATAGAAATATGGCCATAATCGGTTTGGTTACTGATCCAATAAGTATCAAACCCCGATTCCTTAAATGCACTAATAATACTTTTTTGCTTGGTATGATTCATGAAACTAGTTGGATCTATGCCTGTTAGAATTACTGGCACAGCAAATTCGGTTAAATAACCTGCAGTTTTAATATTGTTAAATGGTATTAGATTTTTTTTCTGATCCAATTTTGGTGTTGTGTTTCTGTTATAACCAAATAAGCCCCAATGATCTCTTCGGGCACTTTCCCCAATAATCAGAACATGAATTTGTGGTTCATTAAATCTTTTGTGTTGTTTTGCGTTAAAATTAAATTGATTCCTTATTGGAGCTGTTTCATTCATTATATGATATTGTTGGTAAACTTTACCTGCAGAATAAAAAAATGAAATGGGGAAAATAGAATAGTATCGGGCCCTTAGTTTTTTGGAATATCCTTGTTCGGTATTGTCAAAAAAAGGAAGCGAAAGGATAATTAAAAGGGATGTTACACTTATTACTACTCCATTTTTAAATGGAATAGAAGTAGGCGCTCTCTTTAAAAACAAAAAGTAAACCAATAGGTAACTAAAAGCCATTATCAAAAAAGGTAGTAAAAAGCCTCTGACCAATTCTTGAAATTCATATCTATTGGTATTGAGGGTTACAATGATAATTCCATCAGTAATGGGCATTTTATAAAAAATAATGCATGCCATATTTAAAGTGCCTAATATAATTACGGGGAGTAATAACCATGCATATAATTTGAGCCTGTTTCTAAAAAAAAAGATGGGTAATAAAAAAATAAAAAACACTGCAGTAGTATTCAAAAGTAAAGTACTTAGGTCAGTATAAAAAAGTCTAAAATAAATGCCCGGTGCATCAATTAGTAAAATTATTGCTACCAAAAACCCCCAAAAAGAAGAACTTATTTTTGATTTTTTAAAATGCATATTTTTATTTTAATAATTTGTGCTATTGTAGCAATTATTTGAAATGGAAATTACGTTTAGATATCGAATTTTATTTTTATCTTTTGACAAATAAATCTAAAAATGTGCAACTATTAATTAAGAGCATAATAGTAATTAAATAGTTATTTCATTGATCTTTTGAATTGGGTTCATCATATAAGTAATCATCGAGCCATCATTCATTAATTCCACTACCCTGAATCCTTTATAAGTGGTACCCCAGTTTCCACCTATGTGAGCGTCAAAAAAGTATGGAATATTGTCATTCATCTTAATACCATCTTGATCATGTTCATGACCATGAAATACTGCTTTAATGTTTTTATATTTCTTTATCAATTCAAAAAAAGCCGGATTGTCAATTCCGTTTACTGTCCATTTTGCTTGAGGAATATGTAAGAACAATAAAATTG
>JAYVRC010000331.1:0-5934 GCA_043776615.1 Sphingobacteriia bacterium | reverse complement strand
GTTCCTTGTGGTATTGATGGTTTACTCATTAAAGCAAAAGTATTGAATGTTTGTACAATAGTTTATTAGCTAACAGGTATTAGTTTTAAGATATCTTATTATGGAATTTCAAAAAGCTTGCATCAAAGAAGAAATATTTCATAAATTGCCAAACCCCAATTAGCAACAATGGAGAATAATTTGAGAGATAGGAGTCAGAAAGGGTATAATAACTTTAGAAGAGTGTATGATATGTCGATGGCTGTATTGTTTGTAGGGATGGGTTTTGCCATGTTTTTTTTAGAAAAACTAAAATTAAATTTAGTAATTACTGAAGACGCAGGGTTTCGTTATTTTTTTGGAAGTATTTGTTTATTATATGGTGGTTTTAGATTGTATAGGGGTATTAAGCAGCCGGGGGTGAGATTATGATGAAATCTTTATTTAGTGTATTAATAATTGTTGGTTCTTTGTTCTTTGTTTCTTGTAAAAGCAATGAAAAGGTAGTTGATGATAGAGATACACCAACAAAGGGAGTAATTAACATAAGCGTTGATGAAAGTTTTAAACCAGCAATTGTTGAACAAATTAGGGTGCATGAAGCGTCTTTTCCTCAAACAAAAATTAATGTCAGCTATAAATCGGAGGCAGATTGTTTTAGAGATTTGCAAAGTGATAGCACCAGAATGATCATAGTTGCAAAAGGTTTAACTGAAAAAGAGGCGGATTTTTATAAAAGCTTATTATCTTACAAACCTCAATATGGAGTGTTGGCATATGATGCTGTTGCTGTTATTGTAAATAAAGATGCAAATGATAGTATTTTTAGTTTCAAAGACATACAAGAAATATTGAGTGGGAAACAAATGATTACGGCAATAATGGACGGAAAATCTGCGACTAGCACAGTTCGATATTTAAAAGATAGTGTGTTAAAGAAAGGTGAATTCGGAAAAAATGTTGTTGCTTCTAATAATAGTCAAGAGGTCATTGATATAGTTGCAAGAAGAAAAGATGTAATAGGCTTTGTGGGTATTAGTTGGATAGGAGATTCATACGATCCAAAACAAGTGGCTTATTTACAAAAAATAAGGTTATCAAGAATAGAATGTACTGCTTGTTTGGAAAAAAACGTATTTGCTAAGCCTTCACAGGCAACAATTACACGAGGTGAGTATCCTTTGGCACGACCATTGTATTATATATTAAAAGAAAATTCAGCTGGCTTAGGAACAGGCTTTATGAATTTCATGAGCTTAGAACGTGGACAGCTAATTTTTAGAAGATCTTTTTTAGCTCCAGCTAAGATGGCTTTTCAAAAACGGTCAGGAAGTATTAAATCGGAATAACAAAACAACTATAAAAAAAGAAAGATGAAGAAGAATGTTGCTTTGATGTTTGCAGCTTTGTTTGCAGTACATTTTTTATCAGCTCAATTGTCTGAAGGCATTAAGATGCTGAATTATGAAAAGAATAAAAGCGCAAAGGAATTGCTGCAAAAGAATTTCGATGCCAATTCCAAAGACCCACAAGGTATATATTGGTTGGGGCAAGCTTTTCTAGCTGGTAATGGTATTGAAGTAAGCAAAGAAGATATTGCTGCTGCTAAAGCTATTTATCAGAAAGGCTTACAAGAAATTGGTAGCGATCCATGGTTATTAGTAGGGATGGGGCATGTAGAAATCAGGGAAAACGGAGACCTAAATTCGGCCAAACAAAAATTTGAGCAGGCAATTACTGCTACTACCGAAACAAGGGGTAAAAACAAGGGTAAACCAAATGCTGGTATTCTCAGTGCTATTGGCCGCGCCAATGCTGATGGTGATAGCAAAATGGGCGACCCAATGTATGGTATCGATAAGCTTAAACAAGCTGGCACTATTGATCTTGTAAGCCCAGATATTTATATAAATATGGGTATCAGCTACCAAAAAATGGGTGGCGAAAATGGTGGAGAAGCTGTAAAAGCTTATCAGGAAGCTATTACCCGCGATCCCAAAAATGCCTTGGCTATGTTTCGTATTGGTAAAATTTATCAAAGCCAAAACAATAAAGATTTGTTTGAGCAATTTTATGCCAATGCAACAACAGCCGACCCTGCGTTCCCCCCTGTGTACTACGCATTGTACCAGTATTATGCAGAAAAAGATGTTACTAAAGCCAAAGAATATTTAGATCAATACGTTGATAAGGCAGATAAAGATCCTCGTAACGAATTGTACCTAGCCGACTATTTATTTCGTGCTGGTCAATACGACGAATCTTTAGCAAAAGCAAAAGCACTTGAAGCAACTGTTGGAATAAAAGCTTTGCCAAAATTGGGTGTTGTTTTTGCTTTAAACTACAGCAGAAAAGGCGATTCTGTATTAGCTAAAAAGTACATTGATGAATTTTTGGCTACTGCTCCTATTTCAGAAATTTTGCCTTCCGATTATAAACTTGGTGTTGATATTGCTACTAAATTCCCCGGTAGCGAAGCATTGGCATCTAGTTATGTAGAAAAAGCTTTGGCAGCAGATACTGTAAAAGCAAACCAAATTGCTTTAATAAATCAGGTTGCAGCAACATTTGCAAAAGCAAAAGCATATACTGAGCAATTGAAATGGATGAAACGCCAAATGGAATTTAAAGGAACCATGGGCGAAGCAGATTATTACGGTATTACAGCTGCGGCATTAAACGCCAAAGACTATGCTCAAACAATTAATTTTGCAAAAGCATATATGGCTGCTTTTGCTGATAAGTCTCAACCTTATCAGTTGTATAAAAGAGCGGCTATGTTAAGCAGTACCGATTCTTCTGTTATTGTTGAGCACCTTAACTATTTAGACTCTGTTTATGCGGTTGTTGATTTGAATAAATATAGAAAAACAATATTCTTAGATGAGTATTTCAAACTCAACTACTTTGTTAATTTATCTAATGAAATTAAGAAGAAACCTGATTTTAAGGTAACTAACGATGGCACTAAAACAGAATCAGTAGTCGAGTTTATTGCTACTTGCCAAAAAGTAATCATTATAACCAATAGAATGATTACACTTTATCCTGATACGGCAGATGAAAATAATAAATATGCTCAGGATGTAAAGGCAATTATTCAAAAAGCCATTGATTATTACACCAATCCTCCAGGAAAATCTGGCGGAAATTCGACAAGCTCTCCAAAATCATCAAATTAATGAACAAAAAAACTCCTCCTTACGAGGAGTTTTTCTTTTATATGCTTTCTCAAGCTTATTTTTGCGTTCTTAATTCAAGATATGGTTTGGATATATACTTTATTAGATCTAGATGCAAGTGCAACAAATTCAGCCGCAAATTATTTCCCAATAGGCATTCAATTGATATTTGCAGCAGGTTTTGTGGCTACTATGATTGGAGTTTCTGCTTTGGTAGGACCTAAACGTAGTACTGCAGATAAATTGGAGAATTTTGCTAGTGGTATAGAAAGCCATGGAAATGCTCGTCAACCAATGGCAATTAAGTATTTTTTAGTCGCAATTTTATTTGTTCTATTTGATGTTGAAGTAATTTTTTTCTACCCGTATGCTGTTAATTTTAGAGAATTGGGTTGGAATGGATTCATGGCGGTATTGATGTTTGTGAGTTTCTTTTTGGTAGGATTTATATATATCATCAAAAAAGGTGCTTTGAAATGGGAAGATTAGGGAGGAAACTAATAATTAATTCATGAAAATGAACATAGCTAAACATTTCAGGGTTATTATAGATTGGAAACTATTAATGTTTAGCTATTAATTTTTAATTTAAATTATGTCACGTCCAGTTCGATTTAATATTCATCCTATTCCGGCAAAAACTTCCGATGCTATTGGAAATATTGCCTCTCCAGATGGTTTTGGGGGAGACGGATTTTTTACGGCTAAATTGAGTGATGTAGTTGGGCTAGCTAGGAAAAATTCTCTTTGGCCATTGCCTTTTGCTACTTCTTGTTGTGGAATTGAATTCATGGGCACCATGGGATCTCACTACGATTTGGCAAGATTTGGATCTGAGAGGGTTGGATTCTCACCTCGTCAGTGCGATTTATTGATGGTTATGGGTACAATTGCCAAAAAAATGGGTCCAGTTTTGCGTCAAGTATACTTACAAATGGCAGAACCACGTTGGGTTATAGCTGTTGGGGCCTGTGCCTCAAGCGGCGGTATTTTTGATACGTATAGTGTTTTACAAGGTATTGATCAGATAATTCCGGTTGATGTGTATGTACCTGGCTGTCCGCCACGCCCAGAAGCAATTTTGGATGGGTTTATGAAAATTCAAGATTTAGTTGGCGAAGAAAGTATTAGAAGAAGAAATGGAGATCAGTATAAGGCATTGTTGAACGGATATGGAATACAATAGTGAAGTAAATAAAGTTTTTAAGGTTTATAAAGTATAAAGGGTTTATGGGTTTAACAAATCAATACATTAAAGAAAAATTGGAAGAAAAATTTGCAGATCAAGTTTGTAATTTTGACGATACTTATGGCATGCTTTGTTTTGAAGCTCCCAAAGAACAAAACTTAAAAGTATTGCAGTTTTTGTATGATGAGCCAAGCCTCAACTTTCAATTTCTAACTGACTTGTGTGCAGTAAATTTTCCTGATGATAAAGGCAGAGAGTTAGCGGTTGTTTATCATCTCCATAATCTTAAAGAAAATATTCGCATTCGATTTAAAGTATTTACTTCAATCGATCAAACTGATGTGTTTACTGCTTCTAAATTATTTTCTAGTGCAAATTGGATGGAGCGAGAAACCTTTGATTTTTATGGAGTTAATTTTGTTGGTCACGATAACTTAAAAAGGATTTTAAATGTAGATGAAATGGATTATTTTCCTTTAAGAAAAGAATATCCATTAGAAGATCAAACGAGAATTGACAAAGACGATGAAATGTTCGGAAGGGGTTAACTCAATTTTTAAATGAAGATTTTAGCACAATGAATGATCACCATATAACATTACCTGAAGGCTCAATCGAACGTCAAACAACTACTCTAAATGTTGGTCCAACACACCCTGCAACTCATGGTGTATTTCAAAACATTATGGAATTAGATGGAGAGCGAATTGTTTCTACCGAGCAAACAGTTGGATATATTCATCGAGCTTTTGAAAAACTAGCAGAGCGTAGACCATTGTACCAAGTAACCCCGCTTACTGATCGTTTAAATTATTGTAGTAGCCCTATTAACAATATGGGTTGGCATTTAACGTGCGAAAAATTATTGGGAGTTGAAACTCCAAAGCGAGTAGATTATTTGCGCGTTATTATTATGGAGTTGGCACGTATTTCCGATCATTTAATTTGTAATTCAATTGTTGGAGTTGATACTGGTGCGTATACAGGTTTTTTATATGTAATGCAATACCGCGAATTAATTTACGAAATATATGAAGAAGTATGTGGGTCCCGGCTTACTACTAATATTGGGCGTATTGGGGGTTTTGAAAGAAATTTCACCAATACAGCTTTCACGAAACTCGAGAAATTCTTAAAAGAATATCCAAAAGTATTAACTGAATTTGAGGGCCTTTTTACGCGCAATAGAATATTCATGGAACGTACTATTGGTGGTGGAGCTATTAGTGCAGAACGTGCGTTGAACTATGGATTTACTGGTCCAAATTTAAGAGCAGCAGGTGTTGACTATGATGTTAGAATTCATAGTCCATATAGTAGTTACGAAGATTTTACATTTGATATTCCAGTTGGAAAAACAGGAGATAATTACGATCGTTTTTTAGTGCGTAATCAAGAAATGTGGCAGAGCTTAAGCATCATCGAACAAGCGTATCAAAAAATTCAACAATTTAAAGGTGCAGATGCAGAAGTATTTCATGCAGATGTACCTGAATATTATCTACCTAAAAAAGAAGATGTATATACTAAAATGGAAGCGTTGATTTGGCATTTTAAAATTATCATGGGAGAAATTGATATGCC
>JAYVRC010000330.1:0-5985 GCA_043776615.1 Sphingobacteriia bacterium | reverse complement strand
TATTTATTTTCGGCTATAGTTGGGTGCTTCTTTGGTTATGTCAATATCATGAGCGTGACTTTCTTTCATTCCTGCATTGGTAATTTTAATAAAAGTTGCTTTTTGTAATGCTTCAATATTTTTGGCACCACAATAACCCATTCCGGATCTTAAGCCCCCTACATACTGATAAATAATTTCACTCAAACTTCCTTTGTATGCAACTCTTCCTTCTATTCCCTCAGGCACAAATTTTTTGATGTCTTCTTCTACATCCTGAAAATACCTATCACCACTTCCTTGACTCATTGCTCCCAAACTTCCCATACCTCTATATTCTTTGAATTTTCTTCCTTCATAAATAATGGTATCACCCGGACTTTCTTCTACTCCTGCAAAAACACTTCCCATCATTACCATATTTGCTCCAGCTGCTAATGCTTTTACCATATCCCCCGTATACCTAATTCCACCATCAGCAATTAATGGAATGCCCAGAGGCTTCAAAGCTTTTGCCGCTTCCATTATAGCAGTTAATTGAGGAACACCAGCACCTGCTACAATTCTTGTAGTGCATATAGAACCTGGTCCTATACCTACTTTTATACAATTTGCACCTGCATCAGCCAATGCTTTTGCTCCTGCAGAAGTTGCTACATTTCCAGCAATAATTTGTAATTTTTTAAAATTCTTTCTTAAAGCTTTTAATGCTTCAATTACCCCTTTACTATGGCCATGTGCACTGTCTAAAGTAACCACATCAACTCCTACTTGTTGCAATGCATAAGCTCTATCCATCAAATCATTGGTGATTCCTAATGCTGCACCTGCAATTAATCGTCCCAAATTATCTTTTACAGCATTAGGAAAATTTCGAATTTGTAAAATATCTCTGTAAGTGATCAATCCAATTAATTTCCCTTGTTTATTTACAACAGGTAATTTTTCTATTTTATAGTTCTGTAAAATTTTCTCTGCTTTTTTTAAATCAGTTCCTTCAGGAGCAGTGATTAAGTTTTCTTTAGTCATTACTTCTTTAACCTTACGTTTTTTATCAGTCTCAAAACGTAAATCACGATTGGTTAAAATGCCTACTAACTTACCACCACCATCTACAATTGGTATACCTCCAATTCTATTGTCTTTCATTAATTTCAGGGCATCGCCAATAGTAGCATCAACCAATAACGTTATTGGATCGATGATCATGCCGCTTTCGCTGCGCTTTACTTTTCTTACTTGTTCGGCTTGTTTTTCTATCGACATATTCTTATGCAATATGCCTAAACCACCTTCTCTGGCTAATGCAATTGCCAAATTGGCTTCGGTTACAGTATCCATTGCAGCCGATAATATTGGTACATTAAGGATAATTTCTTTTGTAAGATGCGAACTGATATTTACTTCTCTTGGAAGCGTTTCACTGAAGGCTGGCATCAGCAGAACATCGTCGAAAGTTAATCCTTCCCCGAATAATCTAGAAGAGTTATTGCTTTTGGTGGAGCGTTTGAGGTTTGTTGCCATGTGCAAAGATAGCTTTGTGAACAAATTACCTCCAAAATTTTTTTAGTAGCTTTGTATTTTAATAAAGTGACTACCGTATACTAATGTATGTATTAAAACCCACTGCTACAACACCCTATTTTACATTTCAGTTTGCGCTCCTTTGCTTAAGTAATTTTCTTTTTTCTACTAGTTTTAACATGATGATACCGGAACTTCCCGGCTATTTAACTTCATTGGGAGGTGCTGAATACAAGGGACTAATCATAGCATTATTCACTTTAATGGCAGGAATTTCACGCCCTTTTAGTGGTAAGTTAACTGACACAATTGGTAGGGTGCCAGTTATGATATTTGGGTCATTGGTATGTGTTGTTTGTAGTTTATTATATCCATTACTTACTTCGGTTGCTGGATTTTTATTGCTTCGTTTTTTGCATGGATTCTCCACTGGTTTCAAACCAACTGCTACTTCAGCTTATGGTGCCGATGTTGTGCATGAATCTAGAAGAGGAGAGGCATTAGGTGCCTTATCCATAGGATACACATTGGGATCTTCTGCTGGTCCAATGATTGGAAGTTATTTGGTTGATTTTTTTAGTTATGATATTATGTTTTATGTTTCCGCAGGTTTTGCTTTAGCATCTGTAGCTATTTTATACAATGTAAAAGAAACTTTGCATCATCCTCAGCCATTTAGTGCTAAGTTATTGTACATTAACAAATCAGAAATATTTGAAAAAACTGCTTTTCGTCCCTCTATTATTACCGTGTTGCTTTGTTTTTCAATTGGTACTATACTAACTATTGCACCCGATTTAAGTGAACATTTAGGTCTACATAATAAAGGCCTTTTCTTTGCTTTTTTTACTGTGGCTTCTTTATTCATAAGAGTTGTTGCTGCTAAAATTTCCGATCGATTTGGTCGAGTACCTGTATTGCTTGTTTCTTCAATTGTATTGGTAATTGCTTTAATCATTTTGGCTTTTGCTGGTTCAGTTAAAATGATGATGATTGGTTCAGTTATTTATGGATTGAGTTGGGGAATTAATAGTCCTGCTTTAAGCGCTTGGACAGTTGATTTATGCTCATCTGAGAATAGAGGTAAAGCCATTGCTTCCATGTATATTGCTTTAGAAATTGGTATTGGCACCGGTGCAATATTTTCGGCATGGATTTACAATAATCAGGCAAGCAATTTTAAATATGCATTTTTATTACCTAGTTTTTTTGCTCTAATTGCTTTTTTCTTACTCATTAAATGGAATAATCAAACTAAGCTAAAGCAATCATTTTCCCCGGAATTATTTGAATAATATTTTGTAATTCTAGGGCAAGTAATATACTCGCCATTTTGCTATTGCTAAATCCTACACTATTTTTCAGGTCGTCTAATGGAAATTGTCCTTTGTCTTTTAATATCCCAACTATTAGTTGCTCATCGGATGTTAATGAAGTAAAAATAGATAATTGATTGATAGTTGATTTTATTTTCGGCTCCCAATTCATTATATCTAATAAATGTTCTATGCTAGTATATAAATTGGCTTTGTTTTCTTGTATTAATTTTAAACAGCCTGCACTTTTTGTGTCATTTATTTTTCCTGGTACAGCAAATAATTCTCTATTATATTGAAAAGCTAAGTCAGCTGTAATCATACTCCCTCCTTTTATATCGGTTTCTATAACAATAGTTGCATCTGCAATACCTGCAACAATTCTATTTCTTTTGGGAAAGTTATGTTTGTCTGGTTTAGTATGTTGATTAAATTCAGTTAGTAAACCACCTTGTTGAATTATTTCTTTTGCTAATGAACGATGCAGTGATGGGTATAAACTATCTAAGCCATGTGCTAATACACCAATAGTATTTAGCTGATTTTTTAATGCTGCTTTATGTGCTATTGCATCAATACCAAATGCTAATCCACTAACAATTAAAACATCTTTAGGTAATTGTTCAATAATCAATTCAGCAACTTGTTTGCCATACAATGTATTTGTTCGTGTACCAATAATGCTAACGATTTTTTGTTCATTTAAATTACAATGACCTTTTAAGAAAAGCAGTATGGGGGCATCATAACAATTTAATAATCTTTGAGGATAAGCTTTATCGGTTAAAAATAAGGGACATATAGCGTGTTTTTCTAAAAAAAGCAACTCTCTCTCTGCAAATGAAAAATCATTCCATGATTTTATTTGTTTTGCTTGCCAATCAGTAATCCCTTCAACAGCACACAATTCTTTTTTTTTAGCTGAAAAAATATCGGAAGCTGTTTCGAAATGTTGTATCAATCTTTTTTGTAAAACTGAACCAATGCTAGGAATCATAGTAAGTGCAACACGGTATAATAAGTCGGGGTGCATAAATAATTTTGCAGCAATCTCTGTAAATTGAATTGGAATGCATTAAGTATTTCTACCTTATATTTTAATAATTGTAACGGTAGTTCTTCTATTGAATGATCTTCCTATTTCTGTTTTATTATCACTAATCGGTTTGCTATCTCCATACCCTTTGTAACTCATTCTTTTTCTATCAACTCCTTTTAATACTAGCCATTCAACAATGGCTTTAGCCCTGTTTTCGGAGAGCTTATTATTGTCTATTTGCTTACCAATATTATCTGTGTGACCGCTAATCTCAATTTGCAATGATGGATTTTCTATTAGTACTTGCAATAGTTTATTTAACTCAATTGCCGCATCAAAAGGAAGCTGGTAGGAGTTAGTAGTAAATTGAATGTTTTTAAAAGTAAGTGTGGCGTTGAGTTCAATTGGCTGTAATTGAATATCTTTATTATATACACTATCTGCTAGCTTGTTACTTAATTCATACAATTCATTATAAAATAAATATCCTTTTCTGTTTACAGAAAAAGTATAATCTTTTCCTGTTGGAAGGGTAATAAAATATTCACCTGTTTCATCGGTTTGAATTTTCATTAATGATTCTCCAGTTTTATTATTTATTAATTCAACTGTTGAGGGTAATTTTTTATTGGTCTTTTTATCTGTTATTTTTCCCTTTACATAAAGTGTTCTGCTTGGTCTGATATCCGGACGCATTTCGAATTTATACAAGTCCAATTCACCTCTACTATCACTTCTGTCGCTTGCATAGTAAGCAGTTAAACCGTCTGCCGATACTGCCAAACTGCCTTCATTTTCAATTGTATTAATTGGGTATCCTAAATTTTCTGGTAATCCCCATTCTCCCTTTTCATTTTTTCGAACGATGAAAAGATCTGATCCACCATAACCTTGCAATCCATCTGAAGTATAATACATGGTTTGATTATCAGCATGAATAAAAGGCGCTTGATCATCTCCTTTTGTATTAATAGTTGGTCCCATGTTTATAGCAGCAGCCCACTTTCCATTGGGTTGCAAGTAACTAACATAAAGGTCTGATCCGCCATATCCTCCTGATCTGTTGCTGCTAAAATAAAGTGCTCGCTTATCAGGACTTAATGCTGGAGAACTTTCCCAAAATTCTGTATTTATAGCTTCACCTAAATTTTGTGGCTCACTCCAACCCTGTGGGGTATAATAGGAAATATACAAATCGAAATTTCCATAACCGCCCTCCGAAAATCTTGCTGTAAATAGCATCCACTCACCATCTTGCGAAACCGTAATGGCTCCTTTCTGCGATTCAAAATTGATATCTCCTTTAATTATGATTGCCTTTCCAAATTTTTTATCAAGAATAGTACTCTGATAAAAATCTTCTCTTATTTGATTGCCCCTTCTTGTGAACACCAATAAACTATCAGTTACAGTTACTGAAGGATAATATTCCGAAAAACTAGTATTTACACTATCGCCTAAATTTATAGGTGTAAATGCATAAGTACTGCTAGAATGATTTACTGCATAATTGATAGCAAACTCGTACGACTTTTTTCTGAAGGAAGCACTTTTAATACTTCGTTCATTTAATTTAGGTATTTGAAGAAATTCATTTACTGCATTAAGTGCATCACTAAACTGTCCGTTTCCTGCTAGGTTAATGGAATAGGGAAGCAGATAAACCTTAAAATAATTGGTATCTTTTTGTCGAGCTGTTTCGTAAAATCGAATAGATCTTTTGTATTGCTTTAATTCTCCAAAAGTTCCTGCTAAAGACAAATATCCATCTACAAAATTGCTATCTTCCTTAACTGCGGTAAGTAAAATAGGAACTGCCTCTTTAAATTGTTCATCTCTTAAAAGGGCAATAGCTTTTTCATATAAATTCATCACCCGTTGACTCACATTGTCTGAATTATACTGCTGTGCATTTAATAGTGCACTTACACTTAATAGGAGTAAAGTAAAATATGTTTTCATGTTTTTGCTTAAACAATATCGGAAAAAAATACCGATTGAATTGTTAAAATAAAAGTCCTGTAATTTTCTACTACAAAGTTGCTTCTATTTCAAAAAGTAAACTATTCGAAATGTAAATCAATGATCAGTGAATAAAAATCACAAAACTTTTGCAATCGAAAAATA
>JAYVRC010000329.1:0-6000 GCA_043776615.1 Sphingobacteriia bacterium | reverse complement strand
GTATTGATGGCTTTTTTGTAACCTTCCTGGTCTTTTCCTGTAATAACCATCACGAAACGATTATCGCCAAAAGGTTGTACATTATAAATACATCCTTGCCCTGCTTTTAATTCGGGGAGAAAAGGTTTTAAAAAATTAGGTATTTTACTATATACACCTGTTACAATAGTATTACCCATTGTATCGGTTGTATTGTAATTGGAGGTATATATATCTTTTAAAATTTCATTTTGCTTTACTAATGAAAATAAAACCCCACCTGAAACAAGGTCATCTAAATCACTATTCGTAGGTGTAGCAATTTTATTATACAGCAATATTGTTTCTTTTAAACTCTGGGTGTAGTTAATTTTATCTTGTTTCTTAACTTCCAAATAAGTAGAATTTCTAACTGTCATCCAAACTGCTGGGTTGTCAACATCCTTACAATATTCATCTGTCATACACATTCTTGCATCCACTCTCAATTTAATAAAACGACCATCTGGCTGAACAAATCGCTTGTTCAAATCAATGATAATAGTCATAATTGAATCTATACCTGTTGCAAAAATTTTTGAAGTATATACTGGCTCATCCCTTAATGATACAGTTATAGCCGAAAGATCTCTATTTAATACTTGTGAAGGCTTAATTTTAAGCACTAATCGCATATTATTTACGTCATCTTTTGGATTCAATTTTAAGAAATAGCTAAGTGCACCAGCTATACCACGAACAGATTCATTTCGATATCCCATATCTTCCATCGTTCTAATTTCGGCATCTATGCTTTGAACAGCTTGTCCAAAAACCCCAACTGTAAAAAAGAAGAGGGCAGCTAATAATGATAATTTAGTTTTCATATAAGTGGTATTTAGAACTACGCTAATTTGAATTTTATTTTAAAATAGTTTCCAACAGTCGGATTGCTTTCATAAGTTAATATTCCTCCCATGTCTATCGTTAATTTCTGTGCAACAGAAAATCCCATTCCAGATTGAGTAACAGCATACTCAGACTGGTTGGGAGAATTTAATCTGCCAAAATATTCATCTAATCTTTCACTTCCAATAGGGGTCGACTTATTAATTATCTCAATAATGCAATCTCCATCAATATCATTGGCATGAACACTTAATACCGATCCTTTTTGAATAAATCTTATAACGTTAGAAAGTAGCTTAAATAATATGTGCCTAAGAAATATTTTATCGAGATCTACAATAATTTCAGCAGGTGACAAATGAACTTGAATGGTTACTTGTTTTATGCTTGCAGCGTCAACCAGCGCAATTGCAGCTTTTTCAACTTCAGGCACTATGTCGAAATGCTCAAATCTGTATTCTATTTTGCCTGTATCGGCTTCAGCAGATTCTGATAATTTTTGAGATAGATAATGTAGTTTTTCATTACCCATGGTTATATAGCTCAAAATCTCTTTTTGATCGGTTGTTAAATTACTGGATTTTCTATTAATTAAATCGATAGAAATCTGGTTAGATCCTATAAAATTCTTAAGGTCGTGGATCATTATGTTAAGCGTATTCTGGCGATAATCGCTCAACTCTTTTAACCTTCTGTTGGCCTCTTCAATAATATGGTGTTGATCATTAATTTTCTCGTTCTGTTCTAACATTCGTCTGTTAGATTCTTCAATAATTAAATTTTTCTCAATTTCCCTTTTAATTATTTGATGCCGATTATAGGCAACCATACAGGAAAAAGCAGATACCAAAAAATAAACTCCTCCCCCGTTAGTAATCAAACTACTATAGCCTTCTGTTCTATTATCCAATGCATATAAAACAACTATGATTGTATAAGAAACGGCACAATGAAACTGTGCATAGATTGGCTTCCAAAATACAGTTGTATTCAAAAGAAGCATGAAAATAGTGGCCATTAAAAAATAGGGCAATGCATCTATAATGCTTACTACCCCACACAACAAAGACATTAGTATAACATTTGTACCAACTACCAAATTCAAGATGAAACTATGATTCCATCTCTTTATTATTCCGAATCTATTAATGAAATATGCAGCTAAAAAAGCGGTTATCCTAAAAACTAAGAGTGTAGGCCATTTGTTGTTCATGAACAAAATGTCCATTAATACAAATAGTGGCAATGAAAATAATATTGTCCAAATTGCTACGTTTGCATAATAAGCTCCCCGTTTATTCAATTCGGTAGTAAGCCGATCTCGGTCTATATTTACATAAGGAATCTTATGATAATCTATCATATATACAAATATGCAACAGGTAATTGATTATTCATTAAAATTAAATTTCAAAAACATCAAAAAGAGGCTTTTATTCACTAGTATATTCACATTTGTTAGTTTCTTTTTGCATGTTTTTGCAGCAAATCAAATTGACATAAATAAAATCAAGAACGATTTAAGTAAAGGAGTAAATATTTCTCTATTAGAACAATATTGGATTGCGCCTGAAGAACTATATAAAACAGATATTAATCCAAAAATTACTGCCATTGCAAAAGCTGGATTTAAAACAATTAGACTTCCAGTTGCATTTGATCATTTTATGGCCGATTCATATGCAGCAATAGATGGTGAACTCATTAAAAAATTGCAACAGATATATTCACAATGCACCAATTTGAATATTAAATTAATCATTGTATACCACTATGGGAAACTCCGTAATGAGAATATTTATTCTGAAAACGATCGAATTATTAGAATTTGGAAACAAGTAATTAATGCCATGCGAGTTTATTCTACCAATAACTTGTTTTTTGAATTGTATAATGAACCCACAACTGATATGGATGTATGGAAATCATCTATTACCACATTGGTTAGAGAACTCAGAAAAGAAGACCAAGAAAGAATTTTTATTGTTGGAGGAGCAAATTATAATGGATTTAATGAACTTTTAAATATGGGTAAGCTTGATGTGGATGATGGCAAAATTATTTACACTTTTCACTTTTATGAGCCCTATATTTTTACCCATCAAGGAGCTGATTGGACGGCTGAAAAGACTTTCATCACTGGATTTCCTTATCCTTATAAAGCCAGAAAAATGCCAAGATTATATAACGCACCAACTGAATCTCAATTGTACAAAGACTATTTTCGATTCTATAAGGAATCTACTTTTGAATATTTATATGAGCGGATTAAATTCATTAGTAACGAATCTAAAAAGCTTAATTTACCGCTTATATGTTCAGAAACGGGGGTAATTAAGTTTGCAGATAAAAAATCGAAATCTGCTTATCTTAGAGATATTACTTCAATTATGGATGAATTTAATATTCCAGTTATTCTTTGGGACTATGATGATAAGTTTTCTGTTATAAACGGAAACAAAGTTATCAAAACACTCAAACCATGGTTAAGAAATAAATAATGTAATAAATGTATTATTATGGAAACAGTTTTGTCGTTAGATGGTGTTAGTAAGTCGTATAAATCGATTAAAGCCTTGAAGAATGTATCGCTAACAATCCCTAAGGGAAGTGTATTTGGTATTTTAGGCCCGAATGGTAGTGGAAAAACTACAATGATGAGTATTGTTTTAGATATTTTAAAAGCAGATACTGGAACTTTTAGTTGGTTTAACTCTCCCAATCAATCATCAGAAAGAAAAAGAATAGGCTCGCTACTAGAGACACCTAATTTTTATCATTATTTATCGGCAGTAGATAATTTAAATATCACTCAAGCAATTAGCGGAAGGGGAGATGCAAAAGATATTGAAAAAGTATTAGCAATTGTAAAACTTTCTGAAAGAAAAAAAAGTAAATTCAGTACCTATAGTTTAGGTATGAAGCAAAGGCTGGCTATTGGCGCCGCATTACTAGGCAACCCAGAAGTGTTGTTATTAGATGAGCCAACAAATGGCTTAGATCCAGTTGGTATTGCCGAAATTAGAGAATTAATAAAATCACTTGCACAACAAGGCATAACTATTATCATCGCTAGTCATTTACTAGACGAAGTTGAAAAAATTTGTAGCCATGTGGCTATACTTAAAAGAGGAACTTTGATTAGTACGGGGTCTGTTAATGAAGTATTATCTAATGAAGACATTGTTGAAGTTGCCGCATCTAATATGGAACAATTAAAAAGTTGCATCGCTTTGATGGGTGGATTTTCTTCAATTAAAGAAGAAAATGGATTACTACAAATTCATTATCCAATTGGAACTGCTAATATGGAACTCATCAATAGCCATTGCTTTAATAATGGTATTACACTGAAACTCTTACTAAGCAAAAAGAAAAGCCTCGAATCTAAATTCTTTGAATTAACCAACGACTAATTAATCAATACTATGTATAACTTATTAAAAATAGAATGGCTTAAAATAAAAAAATATCCGGCTTTTTGGTGGATGCTTATAATTGTTACTTTAACCTACCCAGGAATTAATTTGATGTTTTTTAGGGTATACCAAGAAATAGCCAATGGAAAGGAAACAATTAATCAGGTAGTAAAAATGTTTCTTGGAAATCCATTTGCTTTCCCTGAAACATGGCATACTGTTGCCTTTTTCTCTTCGTTTTTTATTTTGTTGCCATCAATATTAGTCATTATGTTGGTAACCAACGAGTACAATTACAAAACACACCGTCAGAATATCATAGATGGCTGGAGTCGTACTGAGTTTATTTCAAGCAAACTAATTGATGTAATTATCATTGCTGGGGTTGTAACGCTCATATACATTTTAGTTGCAATTGGTTTTGGAATGTATGCAGATGATATGAGCTGGAATAGATGGGCCGAGCAATTAAAATATATTCCTTTGTTTTTCTTACAAACATTTGCCCAATTATCCATTGCATTTCTTTTAGGATATTTAGTAAAAAAAGCCTTTATCGCTTTGGGTATTTTTTTATTTTATTTCTTAATTGTAGAAAACATAATAATTGGTTTATTAAAATGGAAAAAATTGCCCGGAAGCAGGTTCTTGCCTTTTGAAATTTCTGATAAAATTATTATATCACCTCCTTTTATTGGCAATTTCGGAAAAGACTTAAAAGCAGGATATGAAGAGGCTTTGAAGCAGGTACCAGAACATATTGGCTTAACCATTTTATTAACAGCTATAATTTGGTTAATTTGTTTCAGGGTGCATAGTAAAAGGGATATTTCTTAAATAGTTATTGTGTTAATTCATTGATTGCCTCATTAATAGTAGGATAGCTAAAAGAGTACCCAATACCAATCATTTTTGAGGCTGATACTTTGGTACTTTTTAATACCTCTATACTCATTTCGCCTAATATTATTTTTAGCATAAAAGCTGGTATATATAAAGGGATAAAAAATGCACCAGCTATCTTTTTAGCTAATGTTATGGTAAGTTCTTTATTAGTAACAGGGTTTGGAGCAACAGCATTATACACCCCATTGATTGATGCATTATTAATTGCAAAAATATATTGATTGCATAAGTCATCTATATGAATCCAACTAATAAATTGATTCCCATTTCCGAGTATAGCTGCCATTTTAAATAGCAATGGTTTCTTAAATTCTGCGAACGCACCTCCTTTATTGCTCAATACTATTCCTGTTCTTAGTATTACCAATCTTTTACTTAAAGATAAAACAGGTAAAATACTTTGTTCCCATAAATAACAAGTTCGTCCTAAAAAATCGGGATGCCAATTTTCAGATTCGTCAAATGCAGCTTGATGATCATTGCGATCAGGCCCATACCAACCTATTGCTGAAGCACTAATTACTGCTTGAACTTTGTTGGAAATTTTTGTTAATGCGTCAACAATTAACTGACTACTTTGTGTTCTACTTTCAACAATTTCTTGCTTGCGTTTTTTCGACCATCTTTTATCAGCTACACCTGCTCCAGCAAGATGAATAATAAAGTCTGCTGATGAAATAGCTTCTTCATCGATGGTTTGTTCTTGAATGTTCCACAAAAAAGTTTGGCCATTGGTATTAGTAGATAACCCATTGCCTTTAGAGCGGGAAAGTAAATTCACACAGTGACCTTGCTCCCTTAAAAGAAT
>JAYVRC010000328.1:0-6001 GCA_043776615.1 Sphingobacteriia bacterium | reverse complement strand
GGAAGGATTGGTTTATAAACTAAAGACCAATAAAAAATATATGAGTTTAGAAAAAGATGTTCAACAGAAATCATTTAGAAACGAGCATCAAAAAGCTGCAGTTAATATATTATTTTCTGCAAATTGGCTAAATGAACAGATTAAAGCTTTTTTATTAGAAGAAGATATAACGCCTCAACAATACAATATTCTCCGAATTCTTCGAGGTAGTATTAAACCAATAAGCACTTTGCAAATAAGAGAGAGGATGTTAGATAAAATGAGTGATACCAGCAGAATAGTAGACAGATTAATAGTAAAAGGTTTGGTTGAAAAGAAAATATCTTGTACCGATAAGCGTTTAGTAGATGTAAATATTACCAAAAAGGGCCTAGCATTAATAGAAAGATTGAATCAGAAAAACGATTCCCTAGATGGAATACTTAATCAACTAAATAACGAAGAAGTAGTGATACTGAATGATCTATTGGATAAAATGCGCATTAAGAAGTAATTCAAAAAACAAGATTGTACAATGAAAAAATGGAGAAAAATATTAATTGCTATCGGGGTTGTTGTATGCGTTCATTCTACAAAAGCGCAACAATCACCTAATTATGAATTCAGAGGTGTTTGGGTTGCAAGTGTTGAAAATATAGATTGGCCAAGTAAAAAAACATTAACTGTTGCTCAACAAAAAGATGAATACATCAATTTGTTGAATATGCATCAAGCTAATGGAATGAATGCGGTAGTAGTACAAATTCGTCCTGCTGGAGATGCATTATATCCCTCACAATACGAGCCATGGAGCGAATATTTAACTGGCAAACAAGGTCTACCTCCAACTCCTTACTATGACCCTCTTGAATTTATGATTACTGAAACACATAAAAGAGGGATGGAATTTCATGCATGGATTAATCCTTATCGAGCTGTATTCAATATTTCAAAATCATCTATTGCTCCTACTCATATTACCAAACTTCATCCAGAATGGTTTGTAGTGTATGGTACCACCAAATATTTTAATCCTGGTTTACCCGAAGTGCGCGAACATACAATTAGAGTAATTAAAGATATTGTTGCCAGGTATGATATTGATGCTATTCACATGGATGACTATTTCTACCCATACAGAATTTCTGGTAAAGAATTTCCTGATCAAAATGCATTTGAACAATATGGTAATGGTTTGAATAAAGATTCTTGGAGAAGAAGCAATTGCGATAGTATTATTGTTCAACTATATCGTACAATTAGAAGTACAAACCCAAGAGTAAAATTTGGCATTAGTCCTTTCGGTGTTTGGAGAAATAAATCTCAAGACCCAATGGGAAGTGATACCAAAGCCGGACAAACCAATTACGATGATTTATACGCCGATATATTATTATGGCTAGATAAGGGATGGATAGATTATGTAACTCCACAATTGTATTGGGAACGTGGGCATAAATTAGCCGACTATAATGTGTTGCTTAAATGGTGGAACGATTATGGATATGGAAAACATATTTATATAGGACAGGGTATTTATAGAGCAGGTAGTAATGAAGCATGGAAGAATAAAAACGAGCTACCCAACCAAATTCAAGAACTGAGAAAATATAAAACCACACAGGGCAGTATTTATTTTAGTGGTAAATCATTTGAGAAAAATCCTAATGGCTGGAATGATAGTTTAAAAAATAACTATTATAAATATCCTGCACTGGTTCCTCCTATGCCATGGATTAACAACGACAGTCCAGAGCAGCCTACTATCAAACAATTAAATAGCAATGTGCTTCAACTCACTTATAATGGGCCATTGGGGCTAAAAGGTTTTGGTGTTTTTTTAGTGCCGAATGATAAAGAAGTTAAATTTATTAATGGTCAATTAGTTCAATTAATTGTTACCGAAAAAACAGGAGTCCTAGATTTAAGCAAAGTAGCAGATGCAGCCAATAAAAAAATATGTATTGCTACAATAGATATAAATAATAATGTGAGTGCGCTTAAAGCAATTAATTAATTACATTTTTTATTCTTTTCAATTGAAAGTTAAACTACTCTCTAGTTCAGTTCTATTGATTGTCTTTTCATTATTTAATAATGATGCTTCAAGTCAAGTTGTAAATACTGGATTTAATGATACAACCAAGGGTTCTTCTTTAAGCAAATTTAGTTTCAATTTTTATGTAGATACTTATTATGGAGCTAGTTTTAAAAGTAATAATTCTAATCCTATTCCATATATGGTTTCGATGAACCAAAATAGGCAATTCAATATCAATATCGGCATAGTAGATATTCGTTATCAAAGTAAAAATTTTAGGGCCAGATTAATGCCAGGTGTTGGAAGCTATATGAACGCCAATTATGCCAATGAAAAAGGTATTGCAAAAAATATTGTTGAAGCATCTGCAGGAATTCTACTTTCAAAAAAACACAATGCTTGGTTAGATGTAGGTGTATTAGGATCTCCTTATACAAATGAAAGTGCCATTAGCAAAGATCAATTAATGTATACTCGATCATTAGGTCCAGAATATACTCCCTACTATTTAACTGGTGCAAAATTATCTGTTGCTATTAATAAGAAAGTAAATGCTTACCTCTATTTAATTTCAGGTTGGCAAAAAATAACGATTCCATCAAATAGTATTGCAATAGGAACTCAAGTAGAGTATAGACCTAACGATAAATTATTGGTGAACTGGAATACATATTTTGGCAATGAATATTCAATTGAAAATCCAATTTATTCCAACAGGTATTTTACTGATGTATACTTTATATACAATGCAAATAAGAGGCTTACATTATCCTCTTGTTTATATGTTGGAATTCAAGAAAGGTATAATGGTATTTATGATAAAAGAAATATAGGTTGGGGTCAAATAAATTTTATTGGCAAATACAATTTTTCCAATAGATTTTCACTATCAGGAAGATTAGAGAAATTTATAGACCCTCAATCAATAATGGTTTTACCTATTACAGGTATTAAAGGATTTAATACAAGCAGTGTTGCATTGTGTACCAACTATTCAATAAATAAACATTTTTTATGGCGAACAGAATTAAGGATGTTCTCTTCTAAAAACTTGGTTTTTGAAGATCAGAATGGAAATGCGACTCAAAAAATGAACTGGGGTATAACCAGCTTAGCCATTAGTTTTTAGCCAAATACTACTTCGTTCACAGCTCCTGAAAATTTTCCGAATTTATTATCTACAGCCGAATAGCGGAAGTTGAATATTCCAGTAAGCTGAGTTTTTACAATAATTACATTGGCTATATCTCCTAAAAACCAAAGGGGCAATTTATAATGAACAATATCCGTCATTTCTACTCCACCTTCAATGGGTTTAAAATGATGTTGATGGTGCCACATACTATAGGGACCAAATCGCTGTTCGTCGATAAAATATTGATGATCTACCACTTGAGTAATTTCTGTCATCCAATACAAAGGAATACCTAAAATAGGCTTTACAGTATATTCTATAATTTGCCCCGCATACATTTTGTCTCCATGGTGCTTGCTTACAATGTTAAAGCCCAAGTTGCTTGGTGTAATATCTTTAAGATTATCTGGTTTACTGAAGAAATCCCATGCTGTATCTAATGAAATGGGTATTTTTTGGATTGTTTTAATGCTATATACTTTCGACATAATTTAAATAGTTTACAAAATAACAGTTTTACCGTAATAATGTTCATGGTATCTTTATTGAATGGCAACAAGGCAGGAACAGATAGCGCATTTTAATCAAATTTATAGCTTGCTAAATGATGAGCAAAAAAAGGCTGTTGATACACTTGAAGGTCCAGTTATGGTTATAGCCGGACCTGGTACTGGAAAAACACAAATACTCAGTGCAAGAATTGGAAAAATATTATTAGAAACAGATACCAAACCAGAAAATATTCTTTGCTTAACTTATACAGACGCTGGAGTTGTTGCCATGCGCAAGCGTTTATTGGGTTTTATTGGTGCCGATTCATACAAAGTAAATATTTACACTTTTCACGCATTTTGTAATGATATCATTCAGGACAACCTTTCATTATTTGAAAAAACATCGCTCGATCCAATTTCAGAATTAGAAAGTATAGAATTGTTTAAAGATCTAATTGATGCTTTTCCAAAGAATCATCCACTAAAAAGATATAGAGGTGATGTGTACTTCGAAATTAATAACCTGAAACAATTATTCAGTAATATGAAACGCGAAGGTTGGACTCCCGAACAGATTACGCAAGCCATAGATACTTATTTAAAAGAGTTGCCAACTAGAGAGGAATTTGTTTATCAACGTGCCTATAAACAATTTAAAAAAGGAGATTTAAAACAAAATAAGATAGATGAAGCAGCCGAAAAAATGGAAAAATTACAAGCTGCGGTTAATGAGTTTAATCATTTTCAGGAATTGATGAAAAAAAGGAATCGCTATGATTTTGATGATATGATTAATTGGGTTTTGAAAGAGTTCAAAGAAAACAAAACTTTATTAGCTCGCTACCAAGAGCAGTACCAATATATTTTGGTAGATGAATACCAAGATACAAGTGGTACGCAAAACAATTTAGTAGAATTACTTACTGGGTTTTGGGAACAGCCTAATATTTTTGTTGTTGGTGATGATGACCAGAGTATCTATAGATTTCAAGGAGCGAATATCGAAAACATGGAACAGTTTGCAGGCAAGCACACTGATTCTTTATTAACGATTGTACTAAGCAATAATTATAGATCTACACAACCTATACTCGATATTTCAAAAACA
Organism: Sphingobacteriia bacterium; assembly: GCA_043776615.1. GTDB lineage: Bacteria > Bacteroidota > Bacteroidia > Chitinophagales > Chitinophagaceae > Sediminibacterium. The sequence goes on along the minus strand of JAYVRC010000328.1, from coordinate 1,244 downwards.
TTAATTGATCGGAATGAAGAGCGATTAGTAAAAAAAATAGAGGGGCTATCAAAAAACTTACATGCAGCAAATACGCTAATCAATATAATAAAAACCTTGCCTGTTTTGCGTGAATACGAAACTCAGCAACAAGAAATGATTCAGCTTACTGTAGATGTAGGCTCCTTGTTAGAAAAGGGTGTAGAGCCGGGAAAAATTGCCATCATTTATAAAGAAAATAAATATGGTGAAGCTTTAAGCGCTTATTTTAAACAAAAAAATATTCCCGTTTATAGTAAACGAAATATAAATATTTTACAAATACCTCTTTCCCAAAAAATAATTTTAGTATTAAAATATTTAGCAGCAGAACATGATATTCCTTATGGTGGTGATGAAATGTTGTTTGAAATATTACATTTTGATTGGTTCCAAATTCTACCAATAGAAATAGCTACAATCAGTTCCGCAGTTGCCGATAAAAGATTTTCAGAAAATAAAATATCGCTTAGAAAATATATTTACGATAAAGCTAACTTACCTCCAAAGGATTTATTTAGTACACCAATAAAAGGGTTGAAACAAGCAACTGATGCATTGGAAGCCTTAATAGGAGATGTTCCCAATACAACGCTTCAACATTTATTTGAAACCCTTATTCAAAAAATGGGAGTGCTTAATTTTATCATGCAATCTCCAGATAAACATTGGCACTTGCAAGTATTAACTGGTTTATTCAACTTTATAAAAGAAGAAACAAGTAGAAATCCAACTTTGAAATTACAAGAATTAGTAACTGTAATTGAGTTGATGGAAAAAGAGCAATTAAGTTTACCGCTTGTTCAAGTAAGTGGTAGCGATAAAGGAGTAAACCTACTTACAGCACATGGTTCTAAAGGATTAGAATTTGAATACGTTTATATAGTAGGTACTAATGCATCATTTTGGGAAAAGAAAAGAAAACCTGGAGGTGGTTATACAATGCCCGATACCTTGTTTGCATCTCAACCAATACATACAGACCATGAAGAATTAAGAAGGCTGTTTTATGTAGCTATAACCAGAGCAGAAAAACAATTAACCATTTCATATAGTAGTTATAAATCCGATGGAAAAGCATTAGAGCCGTCTATGTTTATTGCAGAAATTCAGCAAGAGCATCATTTGCCTGTTGAAAAAATAATTGTATCCACCGAAACTATTAGTGAGTTCAGCGCATTGGCTTTTGAAGAAGCATTAAAGCCTGAAATAGAAAAAATAGAAGC
>JAYVRC010000327.1:0-6144 GCA_043776615.1 Sphingobacteriia bacterium | reverse complement strand
CTAATTTACCTTTAGACATTAAACATACCTATGGAGCTTATTTCACAGAAATTAAACCTGCTCAAATTATAAATCAAGTTAGAAGTGGGAGAGTTGTTCGCTATTTTTATATTTATAGGCTGATAGAATGTAAAAAGATACCTGATGAAATTTTACAGTAGAAGAAGCATTGCTATTGTTTTATAGTGCCTTTATTTGGCTGAGTTATTTTTATACCTTCTTTTTTTGTGCCAAATAATTTTTCAAAATCTTGTCGATAAGAGATACTAACACCTTGTCTGTTAATCCTTCCATAACTAGATCCACTAATATCCAAACTATTTTTGCTAAATATAATTGCTCTTAATTTTCTATCAGTTGTTAATATAAATTCTATTGTTACATCGGGTAGCCATTGTAAATTTCCGCTTTGTACAGATGAACTTGCGCCTAAATTAAAATCTAAATCACCACCAAAAGTTACGATTATATTATTATTGTAAAATGCTTTTCCAAATTTTAAATTAACCCTTGATCTATCGAGTCGATTACTATTAGCTTGTACTTCAGATCCAGCATTTCCAATAATATTTGAACTACTATAAACGGTAGCACCTAGATCAAATCGAAGGCTTTTGTCTTTCGTTATTTTATATAATAATCCAGAAACTGCTTTATTTATTTCTTTTGTAAGTATCTGCGATAAACTATTAATCCCAATTGAGCTGAAAGAATAAGGGTTTACTCCAGTAGTAGTTCCACCGTTTTGGCCTGTTGGGGCAAATGATCCAAAGACAATTAAAAATGATACCTGCTTCAACATTTCATTTTCATCTCTTTCTATTTTTGTAAGAAAAGATGCAAAATCATTGTCATTTTTTATTGGGCTTCCTTGAGGAAAATCTAATTTAAATTTTATTTCAGGCTTACTTAGCTCATTTCTTAAAGTTGCAATTACATAAACATCTCCTCTATATCCTTTTACAGAACCACTAAATGAGTTATTGCCAATAAGGTCAGATACAGAAACCCTTTCTGCAGTATATTGCGCATCAATATGCAATTCTGCTTCAAATGGATCGCCATTCCATTCAATAAAATTACCAGCATTTGGAAGTAATTCAAATGGTTTTTTAAGTAAAGATTGAAAACTAAAATCGTAACTACCTTTTTCGATATTGTATCTGCCTTTTATTGTTAATGGTTCAGTTGTACCTGCCTTTATTCTGAGCCTTCCATTTCCAACTGCTTTAATAATATCTCCCGTAAGTTCGTCAAGAACTACATCTATTGCTACTTCATTGTTAACAGTAATATCAAGATCCACCAATAAATTGAAGTTGCTATTTGGTTTGTTGTCTGTCATTTCAATGCCATATTGTTTAAAAACAATAAAGTCGGCGGTCCCACTTTCTTTACTAGTAGAATTTGGAAGTACAATATGAGAACTATCATTCGATTCAGCAACAATCGTCATTTTACATCCATATTCTGGACCTTTAAAACTTAAACTGGCTTTTCCAATAGCTTTTCCATAAAATTGTTCATTATCGATTGCTTTTGTATCTAGTAATAATAGTTTTTCTGTTGACAAGTCGAAGTCGAAAGCCATATTTTTAAATTGATGCTCATACAATTTGCCAGATACAGTGCCAGTGTTTTTGTATTTATCTTTAATATTGAATTTACCAAAATCTATTCCATCTTCTTCAAACTTAATTAATGCGGAATCTATAGTATAATAAACCTGCGTATAATTTACTTTCATTCCGCCATTGGTTAGTTTTATGGATCCTAAAAGATTTGGAGAATTTAAATCGCCGCTAATAGTTAGTTTGCCAGTTGCTTCACCTTTAAAATCAGTAAATAAACTTGATAGAAATTGTTCTACAATTCCAATTTGAGATTTTTTTAAATCGATAGTTGTGGTAAAAGACTTTCCAGTAGTATCTTTTATATTGTATGATCCTAGTGCCGAAAAATTGTATCCTTCATTGGGGGAAATAACTTTAAAAGGAATTAATCCTGTTTGATTATCATAGCCTGCATTTATTTTTACTAAACCTATAGAATCTTTATCGAGTCTAAATTCTTCAATATTAATATCCGCATTTGCATTTAAGTTTTTAATTATATCGGTTAATTTTACTGTTCCTGAAGCTACACCTTCGAGTCGTTGATTTTTAATAAATAAAGAGGTAATATCACCTAGAATAACATTGCGTAGGTTAATATTTAGTGATGTATTATCTTTAATTCCATTCGAATCTTCTCCCTGTTCAATTGATATTTCTTGAAAGCCTTGTGTGAATGCAATGTTATTTGCTATGATTTGATTTTTTCTAAACTCTAGCTCTCCCAATTTCTCAATCCGCCACTCTTTTTCGTTCAGAACAAAACTGGATTGCCTGAATTTAATTCTAACTCCATCTTCTAAAGTATATACATCTGCAAATAATTCGGCACTATTTTGTTTATTAAGTGTTTTGGTTTTAATAGCAACAACAGAATGGTTGTTGCTAGAAGATACATTTATAATTGAATTAGGAAATTTTAGACTGTCTCCAATTTCTACCGAATTTATATTGGTAGATACTACTAATGAATCAAAATTTCCTTTACCTATTAATGAAAGTCCAACTATAGCATTATTTTTATACCTGGCATATGGTATATATGCTTCTGTACTTAGCAGGTTATTTTTGGTATCGATTGATCCTTTTATACTAGCATCATTAAAGCCAGTAATGCCTTTATCGAATAATTTTACATAAGGTTCAAAATATTGAGTATTAATGCTGAAGTTAAACTGCTGATTTTTTGGTTTCTCCTTTAATGGCTTAATATATGCAGGAAAGTAGTTGTATAAAAATGCTTGAAAGCTTGCAGGTAAATCTAGGATATTATATTTTCCAGTTATTGTACTATTAAAATCATTACTACCTACATGTAGTGTTTTTATTGAATCTATGTAGGTACTAGTGATATTCAAAGAATCGAAACGTACTTCACTACGCTCACTTTTAACTATTGCATTTAATAATTTTGCTGTTCCTGTAAATTGGTCAATATTTTTTCCTGTAAAGTTCACATCCAATAATCCTACAATTTCAAGTTTTTCTTTTACAACATTTAAATCTTTTAAATTTAATTTTGAAAGATCCCCAACAATATTAAATAAAGGCAACTCTTTACTAAAATCTATTTCCACATTTGAAGTAAATGCTACATTAGGGTCACTAATTTTTAGTTCGCCATTAAAATATTTTTTTTGAATTGTACCATTGGTTACAATATTGGTATATTTATAATTATTGTATTCTACTGAAGAAATGACGCCATCAAATTTAGTTTTAAGTTGGTCTAATTTAAAACTACTTCCGGCAATATCTCCTTTGAAATTAATCATCCCCAATTCAGGGATACCAATAAATTTTCCGATATTAAATTGATTCGACTGGATTTTTCCTGTATAAATGGGTTCTCCATTTGTAGGAAGTTTTAAACTAATATTTGTAGTTAATCCACCTAATTTGCTAGAAATACTTCCAGCTGTTTTAAAGTTATTAACAGTGCCATTAAAATTTCCCCTGAATAAAATTTGACCTAAAGCAGCGAAATCTGGGTTAGTAAAACTTTTTAAATTTGGAATAAATAAACCTAAATCGAAATAATTTGTACTAACTGTTCCATTATTAAAACCAATAATGGTTTTATCAATATCTGGCAAGCCTTTCATGCTTAAACTCCCGCTTGCGGTAGTAGTTGATCCTACAGTTGTTCTTAAATTATTCACCTTAAAATTGGCAACTGTACCTAAAAAATTCCCTGATATAATGGCTTCTTTTTTCCATAATTTTAATTCTGGTGCGAAATATGCAATGTCATCACTATGAATTTTTGCATTTATGAATTTTGCGTTCATAATTACTTTCTCAGTATAATCTCCAAAATCTTTATTGAAGTCGGTAAACTTCATTGCATAATAATTTCCTAATCTACTTTTATTGCTACGTAAATCAAGCTGAGCTAACTCCATTATTTGTGGGGTTAATTTAAAGTTGGTTTTTAATTTTTTTAATTCAAATCCACTTCTATCTTTTGCAGAAAGATTAATTAATGCAGTAAGTGTATCATTTTGAAATTGAAATTTATTAATTGTTCCTGTAAGTCGAGATAATTCAATATGTGAACCATCAAAACCTTTATTGGCTTTCTTGGTATTCCCCTCAATAAATAATCCTCCATTAATAATTTGTAATGAAGCAACTTGGATAGTTAATCCTGCTTCATTAAAATAAAAGCCGGTATCTTTTAGTACTGGTTTTATTCTTGTTTTTGATATCGGGCGAATTGGTGTAAGGCTTTGTAATAGGAACATTGGTTTATTCAATACTATACTGCTAATTGAAAAACTTTTCTTTGCTAAATCGATTTTATCTGCATCTATGGTTAAGCTGGCAATTTGTGCAGATAATATGTCGCCAGTCCATAAATCTTTTTTTTCGAATCGAATATTTTTTAGATCAATCTTTTTTAAATCAATTATAAAGCTTGATTTCTTTTTTTTAGTTGTAGATGGCGAAGCGCTGAAGTAATCAGCAAGATATTGGTAATTCCATATAGAATCTTTTCTTTTGAGTTTTATCACCGCATCTTCTAAGCCAATATATTTTAAATCAGCTTTATCTTTAAAAATAAACCAATCGGTTATTCTTACTTTCAACTGACCAGCATATAACAATGTATCTTTTTGTTTATCGCGTATCATTATTCCTTCCATATTAAACTTATTAAACAGCGATATGCTAACATTTTTAATACTCACTTCAGTTCCTAATTCTTTTGAAAGTTTTTTTGTGGAGTATTGAACTATTTGATTTTGAACAAATTCAGTTTGCAAAGCAATTATCGCCAACAATATAATAGCTATTACTATTAAAATTGTTCTGAATAATATGGTATAAAATTTTTTCAGTCAGAAATATTTTAACATCATTGTTAGGATTGGACTTTTAATACAAATACAATACCAATATTTATTAAATGGTAAAGTTTAATTTTATGGATTTAGAAATCAGGGTTTACTCCAAAATAAGTACTAGGAGTAATGGCCTTTAATTCTTTTTTTAGATTTGCACTAACTTTTAGTGAATTAATGAAATGATGCATTGCAGCTTTATCTATTTTTTCTTTTCCTCTAGTAAGGTCTTTTAGTGCCTCATAAGGATTAGGATATTGTTCACGTCTAAGTATTGTTTGAATAGCTTCTGCAACTACAGCCCAATTATTTTCAAGATCAGCTTTAATTGCATTTTCGTTCAAGATTAATTTTGATAATCCTTTTTGTAATGCTTGTATTGAAATGCTTATATGAGCCATTGGTACACCGATATTTCTTAAAACAGTGGAATCTGTTAGGTCTCGTTGTAACCTACTAACTGGTAATTTACTGCTTAAATGTTCTAATAAACTATTGGCGATACCTAAATTACCTTCAGCATTTTCAAAATCAATTGGGTTTACTTTATGTGGCATTGCTGAAGAGCCTATTTCACCTTTTTTGGTTTGTTGCTTAAAGTAATCCATACTGATATAGGTCCAAATGTCTCTACACAAATCAATTAAAATATTATTGATGCGTTTAATTGCGTCAAAATGTGCAGCCAATGAATCATAATGTTCTATTTGAGTGGTAAACTGCATACGTTGTAGGCCAAGTATGTCTTCTACAAATTCATTGCCTAATTGCACCCAATTTCTTTTAGGAAAAGCAATTTGATGGGCATTAAAATTACCAGTTGCACCTCCAAACTTTGCTGAGTAGGAAATGCTACTAAACAATTCTATTTGATTATTAATTCTTTCAACATATACCATCAATTCTTTACCTAATCTAGTAGGTGATGCAGGTTGACCGTGTGTACGGGCTAATAGGGGAACATCTTTCCATTGTGCTGCTAATTGATAAATATTATTCTGAAGATTAATAATGGAAGGGAGGTATTCATGTTCCATGGCATGCTTCCAACTTAAGGGAATGGCAGTGTTGTTAATGTCTTGCGATGTTAAGCCAAAGTGAATCCATTCTTTTAAATGAGTAATTCCAGCTTTATCGGCCAATTCTTTCAAAAAATATTCAACAGCTTTAACATCATGATTGGT
>JAYVRC010000326.1:0-6176 GCA_043776615.1 Sphingobacteriia bacterium | reverse complement strand
TTTTATTGTATAGTATTGATATTAACATATCCTATTGAATTTATAAAAGAGATGTTTGAATATAAAAAGAACCAACATATATTATATGCTAGGGCTTTTTTTAAATGGAGCAAGTATTAGCCGTGGTATTTTGAAGGATTCGGATACTCCAACAGGAATTCCTGAGATTGTAAAAGGTGAAACATATTTTAGCCTCTTCCAGTTAGACTATATAGATCTCAAAAGAAATATGATTACTCTGAATCTACATATAAACGAATACAATATACTCCAAGAAATACTACGAACAACACAATGACTATTGTCTTTGTTAATGTTTTCCATCGTTTGCTTTTGTATTGCACTGCATTTATAATTATGACTAAAAGAAATGAAGTAATTTTTGATATTGAAATTTCTTTCAATATTTCAAGGTCAGTAATGTTTCGTCCTATTACAATTAATAGTAGAGCAGAGGCTATAAACATTGAAACTAATAGTCTTCTAGTTTGAGAAAATAGTAGTAAGTCGGCTTCATTAACTGGTTTTGAAAGTCCTGGCTGAGAGCCTTTGGCGATATGAGTACTATGATTCCAATTATCAAAAAGGCGTATCCGTCAATGCCTGAAGGAAAGTTTTGAAAATAGGTATTATCGCCCCATACATTTCTTGAAATAAAAGCAAGAAAATCATTTTCTATAACTTGATACAAATCAATTATATTTATTCCCGCACTTTTAAATCAGTCGCAATAGGTGTCCAACGTTTAATAAACTCATTGCGTTCTATTTCAGTCTTAAACCCTACGTAATGGACTCTATAATTTTATTTTCTCTCATAATATTATTAGTTAATTTTTGTCTAAATTGTGTTTTGTAGCAATACGCATAAAGATAGTTTTTCATAAATTTACTTTTATACGCAATTCTAGTTTAACAATTGAAATGTATAAATAATGGGAAAGAAAAACTTTAATACTGATAAAGCGCCACGCATGAGCCAAGTATTTCCACAAGCAGTAATCGCCGATAAATTTATATTTTTATCTGGCACACCAGGTTGAGTTCTTCTAAATGATAAGAAACTCCTGTCGTGTTTAAAAACTTTGCCATATTGATTTGTCTCTATTAATCGTGATGTTTCTATAGGGTTAATACACTGTTAACGTTCGAGGATTTTGTTCGTCATCTGTATTGTCAGCCTTTTACTTTTACTTATTTGGGTGTTCGATTGTAAAGCAAACATTTCCGCATTAGCGTTGTAAAGTTTTCTATTAGATTGTTGGGGTTTAGCACCATTATGAATTAAAAGTTCAATCTGTTTGTATTATATTCATCACTGCTTGTTTATACAATCTTCCAATAGGAATTTCTTTTAAATCCAATTGCACGGCAAGTCCATTATATCCAGAGATCTTATTCATTGATACCATATAAGATCGGTGAACCCTTAAGAATCTATGTTCTGATAATAAATTTTCCATTGTAGAGATAGAATTTTTCACTAAAAGATTTTTGCCAGTTACCAAAAATACTTTTACATAATCTTTCCAGCTTTCTATATACATTATTTCATTTATTAAAACTTTCTGCATGTTCTTATCCACCTTTAGATAAATAAATGCTTCTGGATTTGTTTTATATTTATTTCTTGGGCTTTCAATTTCCAGGCCCATCATACGTTTTACTTTTGTAATTGCTTTTACAAAACGTTCAAATGAAACCGGCTTTACTAAGTAATCTACTGCATCCAACTCATATCCTTCCACTGCGAATTCCCTGTAAGCAGTAACAAAAATTACTTTTGGTGGATGGGATAAATTCTTTAAGAATTCAGTACCTATCATCTTAGGCATTTTAATATCAAGAAAAATAACATCAACTTGCTTTTGTTGCAAAACGTCTAATGCTTCCAAAGCATTTTTGCACTGGTCAACTATTTCCAAATTGTTAATATTAGAAATATAAGAAGCTAAAACCTTTAAGGCGGGAGGTTCATCGTCTATTAGCAAACAGCGAATATTCATAATAAAATTATTTCCGGATCATGCAAAGCAATTACAGAAACTACAGGCTGAAAATTATTATCCTGTTTTAACTCCAGCTGCAAAGAAACTACAAAGAAATCTTCCTCATCAATTATCTTAAGTTCATATTTATCCGGATATAAAAACGCAAGCCTTTTTTTTACATTTTGAACTCCAATACCCTTTTCATTAAGCAATACATTATTCTTTTTACTGTTCACTATTTTACACTTCATCGTGTACTTTTTTACTGATAGATCTAAACTTAGCCAGGGTTTTTCTAATTGATCGGATGTGCCGTGTTTAAATGCATTCTCCAAAAAAGGTAACAACAAAAGCGGCGCTATGTATTTATCTTTTATATCCCCATCTATATTTACTGATATTTCAATTTTATTACCATATCTCTCTTTTTCGAGATCAATATAATTCTTCATTACCTCTAATTCTTTTTCTAGTAACACTTGTTCTACTTTGCAATCGTACAACATATAACTTAACAAGGATGAAAGCTTTAGAATTAGTTCCGGTGTTTTAGAAGAGTTTTCCAAAGAAAAAGAATAGATATTATTTAGAGTATTAAATAAAAAATGAGGATGTAACTGTGCTTTCAGTAACTGAAGTTCTGCCGTTACTTTTTCTTTTTCTGCCTGCATCCATTCCTGTTGTTTTTTCACCCAGTATTTAAATAATACTATCATACTGGCAATACCCAGCATTGTAGTCATTGTTAAATAACTACCAGCTCCCCAAAGATTTTTTTTATTCATGAGTTCAGCATGAATATAGCTTTCTAAAGGAAATAAAATGAAAGACCTATAAAGATAATTATAGAACCATCCTCCAATTCCCCAAAGCAAAATGATGTAAGTGAATTGAACATTCTTTCCCTTTAATAAATATTGAGGGAGTAGCCAATACATTACAGGATAGGTATATAAAATATACCCAGGTACCCAAATAAAAGAAACTAAAAAAACTTTCCCTAAACTATTACTGACTGTACTTTTAAAAATAAAGGAAAAAACTATTATATGCACTATCCAAAATACTACATGCCGTAGCACACGGTATTTTGAAGAAAAGACAAAAGCATTTGGTTGGTTTTTTTCCATCTAGGCTTGCTATTAATACAAATTTAGAATTAGAATTTGTTTTCAGCACAATATAATTATCAAAAATACCAACAGCAAGTATTTACGACCAATAACAAGTTCTATCGATTAAAACCATTCGTGTAGAATTAATGCTTTACTTCTAAGAATATTTCCATTAAGCGAATGGAGTAAAAAAATAAGTTAAAGCGTCTATACTTTTATAAAAGTAAAGTTATTTATCATTTTAGTAAACAATTTATGAACGTTCAAGCTTTTTATCTAGCTAAACTATTTAATAAACAAGCCTTTATAATTATTACTTTACTGCTTACTTTCAATTCATGTAAAAAGCAAGATGTTGAAAATATAGTACCTGCAAAACCTCCGATAATAATTAGTGATGCTAATTTGAACGGATGGGTAAAAAATCCTGCAGGATTAGCGACTGTTAAATTTGTTACACCTCCACTCACCCCACCATTGGGTGTGAGCAGTGTTCAATTAGCAAGCCCTGATAAGAGTTTTGCAAGACTTAGAGACACAACACATTCCGGAATCTTATTATCAAATATTACTGAGCTATCATATTCCGCTTACGTAGAACAGAGAGACTCTACTGTAGAGACGACTTTTCTCGTTTTGTTAATTGATGCTGATGGGGATGGTATATCTGAACATAACCTTGTTTTTGATGCGAGATATCAAACAGGAAGTTTTGTTACGGGTGGTTTTCCTAATCAGGGTATTACAAAAAAAGGTGTCTGGCAAACTTGGGATGCATTGCATGGGTCATGGTTTTTTGGGCCTGCTAATGATCCAGACAAGGGTTTCACTCCCTTTAGTTTGGCTACATATCTACTCATATATCCAAATGCGAAGATAAATAATGATGCCTCAAAGGGTGGTGGTGCCATACGATTAAGCGGAGGAGGGCCATCATTCACAAAAAATTTTATTGGTTATGCTGATAATTTTAAGATTGGTGTAAAAGGAATTATCACTACTTACGATTTTGAATAATGGAAATTTAAAATCGAAAGATTATTTTTTTATTGCAAGAGTTGTATTTAAGTTATTCGAATTTATTACTGTGAGAAAGAGGTATTTACCAATGGTTAATCACAATCAGATCCATTTTCATACCTCCAAATTGAGGAATTTAATATATATATATATTGTAAAGACTTCCCCTTATCAATTATGAAAATTAAATTATTCTATTATCAAATTCATCACCAGTAAAATATTTTTTTATGATCCTGAAAATATTCTCTTCAATCAAAAAAAGTAACTTGTGGCTGATCACTGTAATAACTATTACACTTATTTCAATTTCTTGCCGTAAAACAATTACGGACACAACTGATAATATAAGCCCTGCCATGGTATTAGCGTGGAATAAAGCAGCTATTGATGTTGTTATAAAAACCCAAGAAGCTGTTCCAAATCCTCCTATACCTCCGTTTGTTGAATCAAAATTTTACGCAACGGTGAATATTGCCATGCATGATGCACTCAACAATATTGTTCCAAAATATAAAACGTATGCTTTGGTGAATGCAGTCGATAAAGATGCATCTGCAGATGCAGCAGTGGCACAAGCCGCCTACGAAGTAATAGCTGATTTTTACGGAAAACTGAATCCTCCTGCTTTTGTTACTCCTCAACCAGTAAAAGATTATACCAGCAATCTATTACAACAATCGCTTAGCCAGGTAACAGATGTAAATGCAAAAACAAAAGGTATTGCATTAGGTCATAGAGCTGCTCAGGCTATTCTTTCTAAGAGATCAAACGATGGTATTGCTTCTGTAATGTTTCCAGTAACAGAGGGAACAACACCAGGACAATATCGTTTTACATTTCCATTTAACGGAGCGCCATTTAACACAGCCCCTTTTTCCGGATTGTACGATTCTCCGGGATGGGGCAATCTTACACCGTTTGGTATAACAAGCGGCGCTCAATTTAGGCCTGAGCCTCCGTATGCTATTACCAGCGCTGAGTACACTGCCGACTTTAATGAAGTAAAAAGTTTAGGACGATATAATAGTACTACAAGAACTGCCGATGAAACGGAGATTGCAAAATTCTGGTCTGAAAGTTCACCGCAGGGATGGAGCAGAATAGCAACCAATATTATATCACAAAAGAATTTAGGTGGGTTGCAGACAGCACGGCTGCTTGCCTTACTGCAAATGAGTGAAGCTGATGCATACATTGGATGTTGCAATGCAAAGAATTTTTATTTCTTCTGGAGGCCTGTAACAGCAATTCACCTGGCCGATACCGACGGTAATCCCAATACAGCTGGCGATGCTAACTGGGAAGTTGTAGGATGGGAACCTGCTGGACCTCCCGATACTAGGTATTGGCCAACTCCACCCGTAGCTGATTATAGCTCTGCACATGCAACTGCCGGTGGCGCAGGAGCTGAGCTTATGAAAAACTTCTTTGGGAAAGATGATATCAATTTTACTACTACCAGCAGCTCCTATACTTCTACAAGAAAATTTACCAGTTTATCACAAGCCGCCAGGGAAAATTCTTTATCACGCATTTACATCGGCTATCATTTCAGGCATGCATGTATAGAAGGAGAGGTACAAGGTAAAAATATAGGTAAGTGGATATACGAACATTATTTAAATGAACTGTGATTTTATAATGGTGACTACACTTTTATTATTTTTTAAAAGATTATTTTATGAACATTAACCTTATTGTAAAAAGAATATTTTTTTATTTTATACTAATCTCATCAGTTCAAATCATTTCCTGTAATAAAGTACAGGTAACACCACCACCGCCTGCTATTGTAGTTTCATCACCTAGAATTGCCTTTTGGACTAATGAAGGTGTTAGATGTCTGTGTGATGATGATTCAATAAGCATTACCGTAAACAATACAACAAAAATAGCAAAGTATTATTATGGTCCGTCTGTTACAACTTGTAATTATGACCATCATGCTGCCATTTTCGAGTTAAAGCCAGGCTCATATCCCTGGCTGGCAGTAAGAGGGAAGGATACCTTAAGAGGCTCTGTTACGATTAACGCCAATTCCTGCTTTG
>JAYVRC010000325.1:0-6187 GCA_043776615.1 Sphingobacteriia bacterium | reverse complement strand
CTTGGGGTATTTTAACAGCGCGATTATTTATAGATCCAGTATGGTGGTTGTTTGTTACTTGGTTGCCTACTTTCTTAAAAGAACAATTTGGATTTGATATTAAACAAGTAGGTGCATTTGCATGGGTGCCTTATTTGTTTGCAGCCATTGGAGGATTGTTGGGAGGTTATTATGCATCCTATAAAATCAATCAAGGAATGGATCCTGCCAAAGCCAGAAAGCAAGCCATTACCATTGGTAGTGCGATTATGTTGGTATCATTGGGTTTATTTGCACTTTATTTAGAAGAATTGAAATTGCACATCAGTTTGGCCATCGGATTAATCAGTGCTACGTTGTTTGGATTCCAATTTCTTATTGGAAATATTCAAACATTGCCCTCTGATTATTTCTCCGGAAAAAATATTGGAACCGTTGCCGGCATGAGTGGAACAGCAGCAGTTGTAGGAACATTGGTAACTACCTTGTTGGTGCCAGTGATTACCAAAGTGAGTTATCTTTCATTCTTTGTATTAGCCAGTATATTGGTGCCCATTGCTTGGTTCTGTATTGTATTTATTGCGACTAACAAAAACATTAAATCATGATCAAAAAGCATTTGTGTATAGTTGTATTGGCGGCTCAATTATTATCAGCATTGCCATCTACTACCTGCTTGGCACAAGCTGTTTCAATTAAAACATTATTTGAATATGCCAATCAGCAAGCCAGAAAAACGGTAGCTGAAAATATACCAAAAGGTAAAGTGCCAGTATATATAGATATGGGTAATGCGCCATGGACCTATAACGATGTATACAATTGGCGAAGTGGATTTTGGCCAGGCATAGAATGGTATTTGTTTGAAGCTACCAAAAATGATTTTTGGAAAACACAAGCTGCAGCATCTACAAAGCAACTCAGTGCCATACTGGATAGACCAGTTAATAATCATGATTTAGGTTTTCAATTTTTTTGTAGTGCAGGCAATGGTTATCGATTAACCAATGATCCATTGTACAAGAACTTGTTGCTAAGAGCAGCAGACTCTTTGGCAAAATTGTACAATCCCAAAGTAGGTACTATTTTGTCTTGGCCAAATCGGGTAAAAGATTTTGGTTGGCCGCACAATACCATCATCGATAATATGATGAATTTAGAATTATTGTTTTGGGCAGCTAAAAACGGCGGTAACAAAACATTGTATGATATAGCGGTGAAACATGCTACAGTTACCATGAACAATCATTTCCGCCCCGATTTTAGTGCTTATCATGTAGCGGTGTATGATGATCAAACTGGTAAATTAATCAATGGCGTAACACACCAAGGTTATTCTAACAATAGCATGTGGGCTAGGGGACAGGCATGGGCTATTTATGGTTTTACTATGGCATATCGTGAAACCAAGAATCGTGCATTTTTACAAACAGCCATACGTGCTGCCAATATTTATTTAAAAAGATTACCTATAAATAAAATTCCTTATTGGGATTTTGATGATCCTTCCATTCCCAATGCACCACGCGATGCTTCTGCTGCAGCTATTGTGGCTTCTGCCTTATTGGAGCTTACCCGTTATTGTAAAGAGAAAGATGCTTCGCTTGCAAAACAATACAAGCAAGCTGCAATAGCAATGATAAAAGAATTATCAAGCGATACCTATTTAAGCAAAGCCAATAACCATGCTTTTCTATTGCATTCAACTGGCAATAAGCCAAGCTCCAAGGAAGTTGATGAGCCCATTATTTATGCTGATTATTATTTTTTGGAAGCGCTGATGCGATTGAAGAAATAGATGGTATACAATTTATTTGTTTTTTACAATTGCTTCAAAAACTTTCTAATTGCCATTTCTGTTTCTTTTGGTTTAATTAAAAATATTTGATGATGCGCATCTCGCATTTCTACAAACTTACAATTAGTACATTCTTTTTTATATCGTTCCAGCTCTGTTTCATAATACTTGTTCCATCTTTGTAAACTTTCTTCTGCTACAATTTTATTAGCAGAATCAAATAATGCATAAGCCCTAAAACGTTCTTGAACTGTTGGTGCATAATTATAAATAGCAAGGGTAGGGCATTTGGTATTTTTATAGGTGATTTGTTTTACACTTTCAATCACTTTATTCATTGAATAGGGCACGGTAGTATCTTCTTTAAAAAGTCCGGAACTATCAAATTTGCCTAAGGCATTTAATTCTCCATGGGGAAAGTAAAAACCGTGACTATTAAAATAATCTTCATCAATATTTTTTAGTGTTGGTTTAAAATTATCAGGTGGAGGTGGTGTTTGTGGTTGTTTTCCTAAAACAGTAAGATCAAGATGATCTAAGGCAGCATCTAAATATACAGCTGCTATAATTTTATCGGGATATTGCCTAGCAAAGGAGGAGATTTCATCTCCTGCAATAGAATGACCAATTAGAATTATTTTTTTTAGAGACAGCTTATCCATTACTTTCAAAATATCGAGTAATAATGTATCTGTGCTAAAGCCAGTTGTAACTCTATCCGATTTTCCAAAACCACGCCTTGTTATACCATAAACATGATACTGGGTAGTAAATTTTGAAGCAAAGTCTTCAAAAATATGAGGTGTATTGCCTAATCCTGATAAGAAAATTATAGGCGATCCTTTTCCGCCCCAATCCAATACTTCCAAATTATTATTAGAGAATCCTTTTATAAAAAGGGTATTATAGTTTGTTTGAGCTTGTGTAAAAGAACAAACGAATAAACAAGCAATTAATACAAACAAATATGTATTAGTTGTCCAATTTTTTTTTAAATCTTTATTGATAAATGTTTGCATACTATTTATTGTAATTGTTTGTACGAACCATCACAATTTGGTTTTCGTTTAGATAGTCCGCAAGTGCAATCTGTTAAACCGTATCCATCTTTAATTCTTTGTATATTTTTTTCAATTAGTGATGATTTTGTTGATGATTGTTTTGATTTTGAAAAATGTAATAAATATCCTTTTTGTCTGCCAGCTGTAAGTTGTTTAAATGCTTTTTTAAAAGCTGGGTTTCTAGTAAATGCTACTGATAATTCTTCAACCATTTTATAATCGCTTAATTTTTTAGTTACCACTTTTTTATTGGATGCTTCTATTTCAATTGCTTCTTTAATGTATTGCTGAATGATTGCTTTTAGTGACTTTATTTGTTTTATAGATTGAAATCTTATTTGCCTTGCAGACTGAACATTTGCTGTTTGTTGAACTAATAGTTGCTTGGCATCTTTTAGCAATGCACCTTTTTGAAAAAGTATGGCACAATAGTCTCTGAACTCGTGAATTAATACTATATTTTTTCCGTTGTGAGAATAACTAGGGTGTATCCATTTAAAATCTTCTTGTAAACCGCAAGCAACAATAATCTCCCTAAGTAGTGTTAGTTCTTCTTTCCAGTTTTTTAGTCCAATTAAATATTGGTCAACTTCTTTATTCATTTATTTTATTGTCTGATTCATTTATTAAAGCCGTTTTTGCATTGATATCGGTTACTACTTTTTTTCCTGTTTTAGCTTCTAGTTCTTTTAATGCCACTTTTGCTACATTACCTCCTTGTTTTGCTACTAGTTTACTAGCTTCAAACGTTTCAGGATTAGTTGCAGCCGAAATTTCTTTGGTAGATGCTTCTGCAAGCATATTCAAAATCAATTCAGTATTGGTCATATTATCTCTTAGGTTTTCTTTTTTCAAACCTTTTAGTATTTTATATTCTTTGGCCGTTTTATCACTCCAGGTTTTGGTAATAATATCGGTAAGCACTGCAAATTGTTGCCCTTCTTTTAAACCTCGTTTTTTCCATTCATCAGTTAATTCCTTTCTAATTTCAATACTTTTTAAACGTTGGTTTATCCAGCTCTCAGAATAACCAAGTTGTAAGTAATTTTCCAAAGCTCTATCAATACTCAATTCTGGATCTTGCATTTCATCTAATCTTTCAGCAGCTACTTGTGCTAACCAAAGTTTAAAAGGCTCAGCCTTGGGTGATGGGATAGATTGAATTAAACGGAATAACTGCTCTGTATCGGCTACATCGGTTTTATAGAATTTGCCATCCGAAGACTGCATTTTCAGTTGACTACAATTTGTAGCCAACTGACTTCCTTCTGCCTTTAGCCTTGTTTTAAGTACACTCCAATATTTCCTTGGGTTTGGACTTTCGGTTAAAACAGCAATAACATCTATTATAGATATATACCATTTCTCTTGACCTGCATCCCAGTGAGATCGAACTTGTTTATCTTGAAATAGTTTTATGCTGCTCATAATTTATGCACTTGAAATTGCTTAATAAATATACTCATTTTTTAATTTATTGCTAAATATTTTAGTTTTTTATTTTCACTCAATTATTTTTGTTTCTTCCTTGGTAAGATGGTGATCGATTCTTTTATAAATGCTAACCATTTGCTTTGCTGTTTTAACTACAGATTGAAACTCCAATAATTTTTTGTACAATGCAAAACTATGGGGCTGAACAAGGGGTTGGGGGTTACAGGACCCCTTGTAACCCCCAATAACTCATTAATAATCATATCAGTAGATCCAAAAAATAGGTGTTTTTAGCTGTTAAGCGTGGGTTTCTTCGTACATCGTTCGTACTAGCGAGCTACCAACCCTTATGCAGCGCGGGTTCTAAGCAGATACACTCGAAGGATGTACGAAGCAAGCAAGAAGAAGATAGGAGGGAATCACTTTCTGAAAAGCATTATTTAATGAAGATATATCAGCCATTAATACATTAGAATAGTTTGAATAAATTATTTTTCAAGAAAAAAAAATTGAAAATCAGTTGGTCACTCGTCGCCAACCTACTGCTAAACCGCTTGCCGTTTCCATCCCAACACCTATTGCAAGTACTTTCCCATTTACAATCCATGAAACGCTGTAAAAGTCACCCGTTTTCTCAATCACTAAATCGTATTCGTCAGAGAAGTCTCCATTTTCATAAAAATAACGTACATGAAATCGTCCTGCAAAGCCTTCTTTTGGTCCACCTGTAGCTATTCCTGGTCCACTCCAAATGTTTGCGTAATTCCATCTTGCATAAAGTGTTCCTGGTGTATTGCTTTTTGTATACAACACAAACCCAATATTCAAAGTGTCTTTTGTTTTTGATGATAGATTATTTTGTGAATTTGCAAAATTGGGCAGTAATAAAAACGATAGAGTCAACACTACAATCTGGGTAGTTAGAATCAATTTAATTTTACTTGTCATTGTATTTTATTTTGAATAAATACACTTTAATAGATTGTTTTTTGATGTCTATTTTAGTTGATTTTTGGTCAACCTATAACATGACGAGACATTATAATACTTAGTTAATTCAGTTGACTATTTGGCTGGTAAATTTGAATTGAAAATATCTCGAAACAATTTCCATTTCCCATCTTCTTTTTTCCAAAGGACGATGTATTTTTCTACCCCAACTGTATCATTCTTTACAAAAAGGGTTACAATCCCTTCTTCTGCTATTAATTCTTCGTTTCCAAAAACATTCTCCGTTTTTAAATCAATTCTTGTTAAACCACTATTTATAACGTCGTTCCATGCTTTCTGAATGTTTGCCTTACCGACTACTGATGGAGTTCCTGCTTTCATTAACTTTGCGTCAACAGTATAAGTATTGGCTAAACCTACTAAATTTTTATTAGCAAATAATTCCATATAATTTCGATTAGCTTCTTCAATTTCAGCCTTGGCGGTTGTTAAACTAAATTTATTTGTAGACGCTTCCTTGTCTTTTGATTTTTCGTTACAGCTTTGCGTTGCTATCGCTAAAAGTACAAGAGTGCTCAACATTGTAAGTTGACTTGAAAATTTAAATACTTGTTTCATTTTATTTTTCATTTTATTTGATTGCTTACTTTGGTCGGTTTTCGGCATACCCGTTTTTAATGTCTATTACAAAACGCGATTAGCTAAAGCCTAAATTACTGAATTTAAATTCAAATACAATAGTTGATGGGCTTTATGCTGAAACTAATTTTTGCTTAGTTCATGTTGCCAGCCATTTTTTTACGTGAAGTTTTGACTGTTA
The DNA here is from genome assembly GCA_043776615.1 of Sphingobacteriia bacterium. Taxonomy (GTDB): domain Bacteria; phylum Bacteroidota; class Bacteroidia; order Chitinophagales; family Chitinophagaceae; genus Sediminibacterium. Next base: position 144 of record JAYVRC010000325.1, on the reverse strand, counting down.
ATTTTGTCTTGCCCCACTTTTACAAACATACAAATAGCTATAAAGGTCAACATCATACCTGGAAGAACTCGGTACATGAAATCAGCATTGACTAATTCTTCGATTTTTAAGCGAGAATAATTATTACCCAAATAGCCCTGTAAT
>JAYVRC010000324.1:0-6204 GCA_043776615.1 Sphingobacteriia bacterium | reverse complement strand
CCTTTCAGGTAGAAGAAAAAGGAAAAAGAGCTGAAGAGTTAAGTATTGCCAATAAAGAACTTTTATTTCAAAATGAAGAAAAAGAAAAACGAGCAGTTGAACTAAGTATTGCCAATAAAGAGCTTTTATTTCAAAATGAAGAAAAAGAAAAAAGGGCTGCAGAGCTGATCATTGCCAACAAGGAACTAGCATTTCAAAATGAAGAAAAAGAAAAGAGGGCGGCAGAGCTAATCATTGCCAACAAAGAGTTACTGGCATTTACTTATATATCAAGTCATGATTTGCAAGAGCCGCTGCGTAAAATACAAACCTTTGTTTCCATCATACTAGAAAATGAAAAACTTTCGGAGAATGGGAAATACAATTTTGAAAGAATGCAATTTTCGGCTAGTAGAATGCAATTATTAATTGATGATTTGCTTGCCTTTTCCCGAATAGCTACAACTGAACTAAAATTTGAAATAACCGAGCTCGATACAATTATAGAGGAAGTAAAAGCCGAATTAAAAGATACCATTTTCGAAAAAAAGGCAACTATAGAAGCAGCAGACCTTTGCGCTGCCAGCATTATTCCTTTTCAGTTTCGCCAGCTATTGTATAACCTTATAAGCAACTCACTTAAGTTTTCACAGCCCGAAATACCTTTATATATTTCCATAAAAAGCAGCATAGTAAGTGGTAGTAAATTAAATATTGAAAAACTTTCTCCTGCAAAAAATTATTGCCATATTGCTATTACAGATAATGGCATTGGCTTCGAGCCGCATTTTAGTGAACGAATTTTTGGCGTGTTTCAAAAACTCCATGGTAAAGATATTTATGCCGGTACTGGTATAGGGCTTGCGATTGTAAAAAAAATAGTTGAGAACCACAACGGGATCATTACAGCAAAAGGTAAATTAAATCATGGAGCAACTTTTGATATTTATATCCCTGATAATTAAAACAATAAGCTAACTCGCTTCGCGACGTACTCGAAACAAAAAAAGCCAGCACTCACGTGCTAGCTTCTAGTTTCGTCGGGAAGACAGGATTCGAACCTGCGACCCCCTGGTCCCAAACCAGGTGCGCTACCGGCCTGCGCTACTTCCCGAGACTTTTTTGTTTTATATTGGCCGTTTTCGCGGTGAGGGAGGGATTCGAACCCTCGGTACAGTTTAACCCGTACGGCAGTTTAGCAAACTACTGGTTTGAGCCGCTCACCCACCTCACCGTCCTTACTCTTTTCAGAGAGGGCTGCAAAAATAAGAGCCTGAAGGCTAACCGCCAAAAAATGATGGTCAATTCCTCAAAATAAAACATCCCAAGCTGTTAAACTTGGGATGAAAAATATATTTAACGCTGTAAATGAATGCAGACATCGATTTACATAGCAGCTAATTGAACTTTTTGCGTTAATTCCATCACATTCTCACGAAAAATTGAGTCTGTATCCATTAAGTCTTTTACAGTTTGACAAGAATGTATTACAGTAGTATGATCTCTTCCACCAAAATGTTCTCCAATTGTTTTTAAAGAGTTCTTGGTGAATGCTTTGGCTAAATACATGGTAATTTGACGAGCTTGTACAATTTCTCTTTTTCTTGTTTTATGCAACAATTTTTCATAAGGCACATCAAAATACTCACAAACCATTTTTTGAATAGCATCAATCGTAATTTCCTTGCTACTAGTTTTCACAAAATTGCGCAACACTTTCTTAGCCAACTCAACATCAATTTCTTTTTTATTTAAAGATGATTGAGCCAATAAAGATATTAGTGCACCTTCTAATTCACGAACATTGGTATTAATATTATATGCTACATACTTTACAACTTCCTTTGGCATATCTAAACCATCATTCTTCATCTTCTTTTCTAGTATCTCAATTCGAGTATCATAATCAGGAATTTGCAAATCGGCACTTAAACCCCAACGAAACCTACTCAATAACCTTTCTTGCATTCCATCTAAATCTTTTGGCGGTTTATCAGAAGTTAATACCAACTGTTTTCCGCTTTGGTGCAAATGATTGAAGATGGCAAAAAATGCATCTTGGCTTTTTTCTGCTCTACTAAAAAATTGTACATCATCAATTATCAACACATCTATTAATTGATAAAAATGAATAAAATCATTAATTGCATTATTGCGACTATGGTCTTGAAATTGATTAATGAATTTTTCACTACTTACGTATAAAACAACTTTTGATGGATGTAGTCTTTTAACTTCATTGCCAATTCCTTGAGCCAAATGCGTTTTACCTAAACCAACGCCACCATAGATTACCAAAGGATTGAATGAATTTGCTCCTGGCTTTTCGGCTACTGTTTTTCCTGCTCTTCTTGCTACTCTATTACAATCGCCTTCTATAAAAGAATCGAACGTATACATGTGATTCAACTGAGGATCAATCTGCATTTTTTTCAATCCCGGAATAACAAATGGATTCTTTACAGGATTATCAATTACCAATGGAAAATTCATTTCGTTGTTATTGATTGATTTTGCTCCGCGGGCAGGAATATCCATAGAACCATTGCGAGGATTTGAATTACCACTATCAACCATGATACGATATTCTAGTCTTGCATCTTTACTTAACTCGCGTTTTAAGGTTTTTGCCAAAAGCGTAACATAATGCTCTTCGAGATACTCGTAGAAAAATTGACTAGGCACTTGAATCATCAAAATGTTGCCTTTTAATTCTACAGGAGTTATAGGCTCGAACCAAGTTTTAAAATGTTGCCATTCTACAATGTCTTTAATAATCTTTAAACAATTTGTCCAAACAATTTCAGCAGTCTTAGCCATACAAATAAATGAGCAATTTTATATAATCAGTTATAATTTTCTATGTTGTTCAAGTTATCCTATTTTTTCCACATGTTGAAAACTTTATGTAAAAAATTTAGGACTGCGAATATGTACACTTTATGTTGAAAAAAAAATTTTTTTATTCGCTTGTTTTTCTCACCTCAACCACAGTATGGACTTTTGACCAATTTTTGTGACTATTCCCAGAAAAAATATAATCCAAACGTCCCAAATTAATGCCTCCCCAGCCCACTTGGTTTACTAAAACATCTCCACCATTCTTGTTTTTGTATTTTCGCGGTCGCTCAAAAAAGCGATGGGTATGTCCTCCAATTATTAAATCAATGTCGAAACACTCTTTTGCTAGGATTTCATCACTTATTTTATTCTCTTCATATTTATCTCCTAAATGCGACAAACAAATGATCAAATCGCAGTTTTGCTTTTTTAAAAGTGCCGCTGTTTTATTGGCAGATTCAATGGGATTTTTATATACTGTTTTGCCATATAAATTATCTGGAACTAACCCATCTAACTCTATCCCCAAGCCTAAAATTCCCACTTTTAGCTTCCCTTTTTGTATGGTAATATATGGCTTGTAATTTGCTTCCATTGGAGTGCCAGTAAAATCATAGTTGCATATTACAATCGGAAAATTAGCATGTTGCAATTGGTTGGCAAAATTTTCTATCCCAGCATCAAAATCATGATTACCCATGGTGGCAGCATCATAACCCATTTTGCTCATGGCTTTGATCTCAGGCTCACCTTTATACATATTAAAATAAGGTGTTCCCTGAAAAATATCTCCAGCATCGAGCAATAAAACATTTTCAGCTTCCGCTCTTATTTGTTTGATTAATGTAGATCTTGCTGCAACTCCACCTAGGCCTTGATTTCTACTCCCATCCATTGGAAATGGATCAAGCCTGCTATGCACATCATTTGTATGCAAAATTGTTAATGGATATTGTGTAGGAATTGCTCCAACCAAAGGAGCTATTAAAACTGCTCCTGAACTGAGTGTTGCATCCTTTATAAATTTTCTTCTATTCATTTTTTAAGCTTACTCTTTTTTCTAATTTTCCGTCAACTGGTTTTCCTGCATTAGTTAAATCATTGATATAATCAATTAAAGCGTCTCTCAATAAATACCCTTTATTAATGTATGGAATTCCTTTTAACATTATACTACCACTACCTCCATTCACAATGTAATCAGTATTAGCAGTAATATACTTGGCCTTCATATCAATTGGTTTACCATTAATAATAATATCAACTGCTTTTTTATCCTTTATAGTGAAACTAGAACCCGCAGAAATAGGCCATCCTCCATCAGCAGCAATTAGTTGAATAAATTTCTCTAATACTGCACCGCTCAGCTCTTGTATTACAATTAAATTATCGAATGGCATTAGTTCATATACATTACCAACTGAAATATTCCCTTTGTTTAAGCCCGCACGGATACCACCCTGATTCATAAAGCCAATATCTACCAGTTGATTAAATTTTTGAGCGCCCATTTTTTGAATACAATCTGCCATAAAATTGCCTAAAATGCTTTCTGGTTGCTTCTTATACATTGAAGCATTAGCAAAGCCAATTACTTTGCCCATTGTTTTATTCAATTCTATACCATAGGGTTGAACTAGGCTAACTAAACTAGTATCTGGCCTTACTGTTGAACTAATAGGATACTCTTTATACGCTAGTGAAAGGGGCAAATTAGGGGTACCACAAGCCAACAAGAAAACAAATAGAAACGAACAGGAACTAATTCTAAACATTGGTAGTAATTGAGCGTTTAGGAAGGTACAATAATAATCTTTTCAAAAAATTATTATTTAAAAAGATCGACTTATTTAACCCTACTTTTGCGAATTATAAATATTTGATAAACATGAGTTACGAAATTGTAGGAAAACTAGTTGCCAAATTTGATATTGTTCAAAGAACAGAAACTTTTAAAACAAGAGAATTTGTAATTGAAAAAACAGAAGATATTAATGGAAGAACAATTACCAATTTTGTAAAATTTCAATGTGTACAAGATAAAACAGCAATGCCCGATAGATTTAATTTAGGTGATGATGTTAAAGTACTTTTTAATATTAAAGGCACTAAATGGAATAAAGATGGCAAAGATAATTACATAACTAATTTAGATGCTTGGCGCATGGAAACCATAAAACTTTCTGTTGATGCTGATATGCCACCAAGTTCTAATTACAATGATATTCCACCTGCATCTGACGTTGTGGATGATTTACCGTTTTAGTAAAATGCTAAAATGTTTATTTGCTTTTTAGGATAAACCCCTAACAGTATGCAACAACAGCTCTCTTTAAAATTAAAGCCAGAAGAAGCTGCTTCTAACGAAGTAGTACAATCTTTTATAGCCAGTTCTACTGGCTTTCCCTTATCGGCAATCACTGGTTTTTTAGTACTAAAAAAATCAATCGACGCAAGGGGAAAGCAAGCTTGGATTAACCTAATTGTATCTGTTTTTATTAACGAGCCTTTTATTCTGAGAGAAAAAAAATTGTTTCAATTTAATACCCTACATAGTTCTGCAAAAAAAGTAATTATTGTAGGAGCTGGACCAGCAGGTTTATTCGCAGCACTTGAACTCATTGAACTTGGAATACAGCCCATCATTATTGAAAGAGGTAAAGATGTAAAAGCTAGAAGAAGAGACCTGGCCCTTTTAAATAAAGAAGGAATAATAAATCCAGATAGTAATTATTGTTTTGGAGAAGGTGGGGCTGGAACATATAGTGATGGCAAACTGTATACAAGAAGCAGCAAAAGGGGTAATATTGATAAAGTGTTGCAACTATTTTATCAGTTTGGTGCTGATGAAAATGTGCTGTACCAATCTCACCCGCATATTGGTACTAATAAACTACCCCAGATAATTACTGCCATGCGCCAACAAATTTTAGATGTTGGTGGTAAAATATTATTTGAAAAAAAGTTAACGAATATCCATTATGTTAATGATTTCATATATAGCATCACAACAGCTGATGGTGATGAATTAACTGCAGACGCTTATATATTGGCAACTGGTCATTCTGCTAGAGATATTTTTCGCTTACTCCATCAACAAAATATTTTAATTGAATCAAAGCCATTTGCTTTAGGTGTTCGAATTGAACATCCACAACAAATAATTGATTCCACACAATATCATTGCTCCATCAGAAACGAACATTTACCACCTGCATCTTATAGTTTGGTAGAACAAGTTAATGGTAGAGGCGTATTTAGTTTTTGTATGTGCCCCGGTGGAATAATAGCTCCTGCTGCTACAGATCCTGGCGAATTGGTTGTAAATGGATGGAGCCCATCTAAAAGAAACAATACTTTTGCAAATAGTGGAATGGTAGTACA
>JAYVRC010000323.1:0-6278 GCA_043776615.1 Sphingobacteriia bacterium | reverse complement strand
ATGTTTCGGCTCAAAACAATTCAAAAATTACAGAAAAAACCAAAAACATGAAACGCTATGAGGGATTCTTCCCTTATTGGTGGGATAATGCAAGTGGTAAAATTTGGTTATTGGTAAATAAGTTCGATCAAGAATTTTTATACGTTAACTCATTACCCGGAGGGCTAGGATCCAATGACATAGGGCTTGATAGAGGGCAGATCGGTGACTCTAAAATTGTTTACTTTCATAAAGTGGGGAAAAAATTATTACTTATACAACCCAACTATGATTATAGAGCTTTAACAAATGATAAAAACGAGCAAAAAGCAGTAAGAGAATCTTTTGCTCAATCAACAATTGCAGGTTTTACAATAGATGAAGAAGAAACCGATCAAGCATTAATAGATATCACTTCATTTTTATTAAGAGATGCACACGGTGTTGTAGATAAAATTAAAAATATGCGCCAAGGTTCTTATACATTAAATGAATCTAGGTCTGCCATCTATATTGAAAACACTAAAAACTTTCCAAAAAATTCCGAGTTTGAAGCTTCCATTACATTTATAGGGGGAGCAGATGCAGGCAGATTTGTAAGTGCTGTTACACCATCAACTGAAGCAATTACTTTAAGAATGCATCATTCATTTGTTGAATTGCCAGATAACCAATACAAGCCTAGAAAATATGATATTAGAAGTAGTTATATTGGAATGAGCTTTTACGATTATAGCAGTGATTTTACAGAGCCAATCGAAAAAATATTTATTAAACGACACCGACTTTTTAAAAAGGATCCAACAGCTGCAATTAGCGAACCAGTAAAACCAATTATTTATTATTTAGATAATGGAACACCTGAACCAATCAGGTCTGCTCTATTAGACGGTGCTCGTTGGTGGAATCAAGCTTATGAAGCAGTGGGATATAAAAATGCATTTATAGTAAAAGTATTACCAGATAGTGCAGACCCAATGGATATAAGGTATAATATGATTAATTGGGTACATCGTTCTACTAGAGGTTGGAGTTATGGAGCATCAATTGACGATCCTAGAACAGGAGAAATTATAAAAGGACAAGTAACCCTTGGCTCATTAAGAGTTCGTCAAGATTATTTAATTTTCACAGGTTTAATTGCTCCTTATGAAACAGGAAAGCCTGTTCCTGAAACAATGCGTATAGCTGCATTGCAACGTTTACGCCAATTAGCAGCACATGAAGTTGGCCATACGCTTGGCTTGCAACACAATTACGCATCGAGCTTAAATGATAGAGCTTCTGTAATGGACTATCCTCACCCTGCTATTTATATAAATGAAAAAGGCAAAATAGATTTTTCAAAAATATATACAAATGAAATTGGCGAATGGGATAAAAGAGCAATTATGTATGGTTACACTGATTTTCCTTTAGGAACAAATGAAGATCGATCACTCAATTCTATTTTAGAAGAAAATACTAAAAAGGGTTTACTATTTATTGCAGATGCCGATGCAAGATCGGTAAGCGGATTTCATCCAAGTGCGCATTTATGGGATAATGGAAAAGATGCAGTAGTAGAATTAAAAAACGTATTGGCGGTTCGACAAAAAGCACTCGAACAATTTAACGAGCAAGCCATTAGAATTAATACCCCAATGAGTAAATTAGAAGATGTATTGGTACCTCTATACAATTATCATCGTTACCAAGTTGAAGCTGCTTCTAAATTAATAGGGGGGATGAATTATAGTTACAACGTTAGGGGAGATAAACAAGTTACACCAACTATTTTACCAAAAGCAAAACAGGAAACTGCTCTTGCTGAAGTATTAAAATGTTTATCACCAGAAGTACTTACCATTCCTGAACAAATTATTAGTTTAATTCCACCTCGTCCTCCATCTTATTATGGAATTGGAGAATTATTTCCTAAAAGAACAGGAATGAGCTTTGATGCACTTGCAGCCGCAGAAGCTTTAGCAAATTTTGAATTGAGTTTTTTATTCAACCCCGAAAGAGCTAACAGATTGGTTCAATTAAAAGCAAGAGCCAATACAATTGGATGGGATGATGTATTAGATGCTATTATTAATGCTACTTGGAAAGCCCCTATAGAAAAGGGGTTGAAAGGATCAGTACAAAAACAAACACAACAAATGGTATTAACTTGGATATTGGGAGTAAGTCAAAGTGAACAGAGCAATTATCAGGTAAAATCAATTTGTTTTGAAAGATTGCAAATGCTCAAAAAATATGCAGCGCAAATGAGTAAAACAGCTTCAGACAAATCGCACTACTTATATGCTGTTGAAAGAATTGATAAGCCGAAAGACATTGCATTACCACTGCACAAAGAAATTCCTCCAGGTGCTCCTATCGGATGCGACTTTGAATATTGAAAACTATCACTAGCACAGGACTACAGACCTGTGCTATATTTTTATACCAACATTCTAACTGGCTCTTCCAATAAACTCTTTAGTGTTTGCAAGAATGCTGCTCCTGTTGCTCCATCCACCACTCGGTGGTCGCAACTAAGGGTAACTTTCATAATATTACCAGCTACTATTTGTCCGTTTTTAACAATCGGCTCTTGAGAAATACCACCTACAGCAAGAATACATGCATCTGGTGGATTTATAATTGCAGTGAACTGATCAATCCCAAACATTCCTAAATTAGAAATAGTAAATGTGCTTCCCTCCCAATCTGCAGGTTGCAATTTTTTATCTTTTGCTTTTTGAGCATATACTTTTACCTCAGCGCCAATCTGGCTCAATGATTTAGTATCAGCAAAACGAACTACAGGAACCAATAATCCATCTTCAACTGCAACAGCAACTCCAATATTAATATGATGGTTGGTTCTAATAAAATCTCCCATCCAACTGCTATTTACTTTTGGATGTTGTTTTAACGACATAGCAGTAGCTTTTAAAACCATATCATTAAAACTAATTTTAACAGCAGCAACTTCATTCATTTTAGCACGTGCAGCAATTGAAGCATCCATATCAATACTCATTGTTAAGTAAAAATGGGGTGCTGTGAATAAACTTTCACTTAACCTTTTCGCAATTACTTTACGCATTTGTGAAACTGGTGTATCTATAAAACCAACTTGTTGTGAACTCGTAGTTGCAATTGAAGTTGTTGTTGTAGCACTTGAGCTTGAAACAATAGGTGCTGAAACTACTGCTGCTGCAATTGGGGCAACTGCTGGTGAATAATTATCAATATCAATCTTGGTAATTCTTCCATTATCACCAGAACCTTTTACAAATTTCAAATCAATGCCTTTATCAGCTGCTAATTTTTTAGCTAATGGAGAAGCAAAAATTCTTCCTTCATTAATTACTTCTTGTTCTTCAACTGTAGAAGTAACTAAAGAAGTAGCAACTGGAGTTGCAATATTTTGTGCAACAGCCGCTTTAGTGGAAGCAACTTGTCCATCATTAGCTTTTACAGCAGCTACAATTCCTGCAATATCCATTCCTTCTTTGCCTATTATACATAGCAAATCATTTACAATAATTTTTTCACCTGCTTTAGCACCTTGGTATAATAAAATACCATCTTTATAACTCTCTAATTCCATGGTGGCTTTATCAGTTTCAATATCTGCTAAAACTTCTCCTTTTTTAACAGTATCTCCAACATTTTTTTGCCATGATGCAATAACACCCTCTGTCATAGTATCACTTAACCTTGGCATTAATACTATTTCTTCCATGTTAGAAATATTAATTGAGTTGGAGGCAGCTGTTGAAGAAGTCTTAGAACTTTCTTCAGCAATTAAGGGAACAGGGGATGAAACAACTGCAGCTGGTGCATTACCACTATGTATTTTAATTAATTCACTAATATCTTCACCAGATTTCCCAAGAATAGCCAACAAATCATTTACTTGAAGCTTGCCTCCATCTGGCGTTCCAATGTGCAAAAGCACGCCATCTTGGTAGCTTTCTAGCTCCATGGTTGCCTTGTCAGTTTCAATTTCTGCTAATAAATCGCCCTTTTTTACTTGATCACCAACACGTTTGTGCCATGCTGCAATTACACCTTCAGTCATGGTATCACTTAAACGGGGCATTAAAATCACTTCAGCCATTTTTATGTATGCTTTAAATAAGTCGTGAAATTACATTAAAAATCAACTCAATTATTGCCCTTGAGCCAGACTATATGCTTTTTTATTGCCCCACATGTTTAGAAGCTCGGTTGAGCAAATCTTAAAATCTGCCATAAGTTGCTTGTACAATTCTAAAATATCAGTTTGGGTAACTGGCACTTCGCCTATACTTTCAAATCGACAACGATACTGATTTACTAGGTTGGTAAACACTGAACCAGTAGGCCATACCTGGGTTCCACGATTACTGATAGTTACCAATTTAAACAATCCCATAGTATGTTTAAGGCATTTTTCGGCGATAAATATAGGTTGCTCATTACTTTCAATAAACATATCTACTCCTACAATAAATTCCTCATTGTTATCAATTGTTTCGAGCATTGGATTAAACTCAAGCTTAAAATTAGTTGGCGTTACATAATGATTGTCAATTGCTGGTTTAGGATTATGTTTAGGCGTCTTGCCAAAATTATTGATGATTGCTTTTGCAAAATCTGTTGTATTTAAAGATGGAATGTTTTTGTCGCCAAAATCACCTGTATGCTGCCCACTCTCTAGCGTATACAATAGTGCATTTTCTATCATTGAAGACTTTTCCATTAATCCTAAGTGACGCAACATACCAAAACCACTCAGTAACAATGCTGTAGGATTAGCTATATTTTTACCCGTTATATCTGGGGCAGTACCGTGTACAGCCTCAAAAATAGATATATGATCTCCAATATTAGCAGAGGGCGCAAAACCAAGTCCACCAACTAATCCAGCACATAAATCACTTACAATATCTCCTTGCAAATTAGTTAATACTACCACATCAAATAAATCTGGTTTGCTCACCAATTTCATACATAAATCATCTACAATTACATCATCTGCATTTAACTCCGGGTATTCTTTTGCCACTTCATAAAAAACTTCCAAGAATAAACCGTCTGTTAACTTCATAATATTTGCTTTATGACCACAGGTTATTCTTCTGGCTCCTTTTTTCTTAGCCATTTCAAAAGCATATTTTATTACTTGTAAACTTCCAGGGCGAGTAATAAAACGACGACTCAATGCAACATCATTTGTAAGCATGTGTTCAATTCCCCCATAAGTATCTTCAATATTTTCTCTTACGATGGTAATATCTATTGCTATGCCTGCTTTACTAAAAACAGTATCAACACCATGTAAGGTTTGAAAAGTTCTTTTATTGGCATATGTATTCCAAGTTTTGCGAGCTGTAACGTTTACACTCTTCACACCCTTTCCTTTGGGGGTTTCCATAGGTCCTTTAAATAAAATACCCAACGACTCAATGGTTTCTTGCGCTACTGGAGTCATTCCGTTACTATATCCTTTATCGAAAACCCACTTTCCCATATCTACAAAATCATATTCAAGAGGCACATCCGCGACTTTAAAAATAGATAATACAGCATCCATTATTTCTGGACCAATTCCATCTCCTTTTGCAACTGCAATCTTTATCATAGTTTTCGATTATTATATGCTACAAAAGTATGACTTGAGCAGACAATTAAATCATAAAACACAATGATAATTCATTCCCAAAAGTTTTAATAAGGGTGAAATTCCTTAATTTTACTCGAGTTAACCCTTCAACCTATGATTTCAAAAATTTCAGAGGGTATAGAAATAACGGTAGAAACATTTTACCAAGCAGATTATAGTAATCCGTTGAAAGGGGAATTCATGTTTGCATATCGCATTACAATAGAAAATCACAATAAATTTACTGTTAAATTACTTCGAAGGCATTGGTTTATTTTTGATAGCAATGCAGAACACCGCGAAGTTGAAGGAGAGGGTGTAGTTGGAGTTCAACCAGTTTTACAATCAGGAGAAAATTATCAATATGTTAGTGGGTGCAATTTAAAAACCGAAATGGGAAAAATGCATGGCAATTACCAAATGGAAAATCAGAATAACAAACAATTATTTTTGGTGAATATTCCTGCTTTTGAATTAGTAGCTCCTACTAAACTTAATTAAAATGGCTTGTACTTAGATTCATTAAATAAATCGATAGGATCTTTAGCCATTAAATCTTTCATAGTTTTTTTGTTATTTTTATCCATCCATTTTTTTACAATTTGCCAGCCTACAAACTGACCAATATTTCCTGGCGACCCCTCACCTAAAGTTTGTGTTGTTGGTCCATCAT
>JAYVRC010000322.1:0-6285 GCA_043776615.1 Sphingobacteriia bacterium | reverse complement strand
ATCTTTTCTTTATAGGCATTGGTGATTATGCAATTATTAAAGACAATTACAAAGGAAAAGAAGTAAACTATTATGTAGAACAAGCATTTGCGCCTGTAGCACGAACAATTTTTGGAAACACTCCTGCAATGATGCAATTTTATGCTGAAAAGTTGGGAATTGAATTCCCTTGGGTAAAATATAGTCAAATTGTAGGTAGAGATTTTGTAAGTGGTGCGATGGAAAATACAACAGCTACTTTACACCAAGAAACTGCACAACAAGATGCACGTCAATTAACGGATGGTAATGAATGGGAAAGCACTATTGCACATGAATTATTTCATCAATGGTTTGGCGATTATGTAACTACTGAAAGCTGGAGTAACTTAACAGTAAACGAAAGCTTTGCTAATTATAGTGAATTGCTTTGGTCGGAATATAAGTATGGTAAAGATGCTGCAGGTTATGATCAATTAAAAGAAATGACAGCCTACTTAAGTACCAGGTCTGCGCCAACAAAAGACTTAGTTCGATTTTATTATGATGATAAAGAAGATATGTTTGATTTGGTGAGTTATCAAAAAGGTGGACGAATACTTCATATGCTCCGTAATTATGTAGGAGATGTTGCATTTTATGCGTCATTAAATAAATACTTAACTGATAATAAATTCAGCAATGGCTCTGCACATAAACTAAGAATGGCTTTTGAGTCCATTACAGGCAAAGACCTTAATTGGTTTTTTAATCAGTGGTATTTTAATAGCGGTCACCCTAAATTAGATATTAAATATGGATATGATTCTGATAAACAATTAGCAAAAGTAATTATTAAGCAAACACAAGGTGGTATTAACTTTCAATTACCTATTACAATTGATGTTTACCAAGGTGCGACAAAAAAAAATTATACTGTTTGGCTAAAAAATAAATCAGATAGTTTTTATTTTTCAACACCTAGAAAACCAGAATTAATAAATGTTGATGGAGATAATATCTTATTGGCAGAAAAAAGAGACGATAAAAAAATAAATGAATATTACCATCAAATTAAATATGGTAAAAGTTATACCGATAGAGCCAATGCAATTGATTATGCTTTGCAAGAAATGGATAATCCCTTGGCCATGCAAATAATAAAGATGGGATTGAATGATCCTTTTTATAGAATTCGGATCAAAGCATTAAATAGTTTAGAACAAAAATCAATTGATGCAATTACATTAGAAAAAATTGAGTTACTAGCTAAAAAAGATCCTTACAAATTAGTTAGAGCCGACGCTATTGCAGTATTAGGAAAGCAACAAAACCCATTGTATCAATCTTTTTTTATAACCGCGATATCAGATTCTTCTTACTCTGTTGCTGGCGCTGCTTTAGAAGCATTAGCCATTATTGATAGTGTAACGGCATATTCAACTGCATTAAAATTGTCAAAGGAAACTATAAAAGGTAGGTTAAACACAGCAGTTTCATCAATCATTACTGCATTTGGAGATGAAAATGCTTATGATTTTATTGCTAGCAATTTTGCAAAAATGCCGATGTCTACCGATAAAGTAACGGCTGTATTTTCATTGTTTGAACTATTAGATAAAGTTACTGATCCAGTCAAGTTTAAGCAAGGAGTTGATTTAATTGCAAAGTTTAGGGATGAAATTCCTAAAGAAAGTAGATCACAAACTGATCCTTTCATCAACGACTTTATTTTAAAAACCTTGGTAACTGGAAAAGAGGCAAAAGGTTTGCAAGAATTGGCAGATTATGCAAAAGGAAAAATAAAATATTAAAATAGCTGTTTTACTTTAATATTCATTTTAGATTCTACAGTTAGAGGAAATCTTATATCGCCCAATTCATTAGTGCCAATTAATTTTGTAAAATTTTCTTCGCTCTGAAGCAATTGGGTAGCAAGTGTGTACCGTCTAATAGAAGTAGCATATCCTTTTAATTCTTGCTTTATAGTTTGATTGTTTTGACTCAATACCAACTTTTTTTTTATACTTGCATATTGAGTAACTTCAAAAGCATCTTTGGTTAAATTGCTAATATAGTAATCGCTAAAATTTTGATTTTCTTCATTAACTAGAGAATCTGACCAATTATATCCTAATCGTATTTGTTCGATAGGAATGGTTAACATGTATTTTGCTTCATCTTCATTGATCACTGAAAAAAATAAATCCGTTGAATCTGTTAAAGAATTTATTATTTGATTATTTTGAATCGTAATTTCTCTGTTATTATTCAATAATTTTTTAATACCTGCTCCACCATCAATATTTAAAGTACTTGAATCATTAGAATTAAATATTTGTTCTTGTCCAAATAAGTTAAGCTTACCCGAAACCGATTTTAATTGAGACTGAAGCTTATACCCAGTTCTAGTTTTAGAGTGAACATTATATAAAGTGTTTTTACTCATTTCGGATTGAATGAGCATTTCTTGCTGAGGTATATGAACTGTAGTAATGTTCTTTTGAGTTTGAAGCACTTCAAACTGTTGTGCAAATAAGTAGTTGCAATTAATAGTAAGCAGTATAAAATATAAGCACCTACTCATGTAAATAATTATTACCAACCGCCTCCTGCACCCCCGCCACCACTACTTCCACCACCAAAGCCTCCGAAGCCACCACCACCACCACCGCCGCCCCCAAAACCTCCACCACGGTTTCCACCTCCTAAAAGAGATGACCATAATAATGCTTCTGCAATATTTCCTGCTCCTCTTCTACTCATCATACCACCGCCGCCACTTCCACCACCGCGACCGACAATCATTAATACTACAAATAAGATAAATAAGAATGTGATTACTGATCCTCCACTTTTACCGTTCGACTTTCTTTCACGTTTTACTTTGTATTCACCAACAGCTGCTTTTGATAATGCATTGATGGCATTATCTATTCCACGATAATAATTCCCCTCTTTAAATGATGGGGTCATTTCATTTCTGTAAATACTAGAAGCCGTTATATCTGGTATTGCACCTTCTAAACCATAGCCAATGGTGATCCACATTTTACGGTCGTCAATAGCTGCAATAATGAGTATTCCATTATTTGTTTTTTTATTTCCAATACCCCATTCACGAAATAATTTTTGTGCATAATCTTCAATTGCCGCACCATCTAGTGTTTTAATTAATACAACAGCAATTTGATTTGAAGTACTATCATCTAAAGCAATTAGTTTTTGCTCTAATATAGCTACTTGGTCTGCTGATAAAACACCTGCAGCATCATTTACCAAATGTGGCGGATTGGGCTTAGGCAATACATTTTGTGCAATGCTCAATAATCCAACAAAAGTTAATAGTAAGATGAAAAATAATTTCTTCATGTATAAAGTGGCTTGTGATTATTTTCCGAATACAATATCGTCTGGTAATTCATTTTTATCGCCCTTATTATCGTAAGGAAAATGAGCTACCAATGCTTCGCCAATATCATGTATAATTTTAACTAATCCTTCTGTGTAGTTCTGCTGATTAAAATGCATTAGCATCATTTTTACTTCTGCATTCCAAAATTCATACCCCACTTTATTATGAATTCCTTCATCGCCGTATACTGCCAACTGACGATCTTTCATGGCAACATATAGAAGCACGGCATTGCGCTGATCGGTTTTATCCATCTTCAAACTATCAAAAATTTCTTTAGCACGATAAACAGGATTTACCAACTTGCATTTGCTTTCAATGTAAATGCGAACCTCACCACTAGTGCGCAGTTCAGCATTACAAATTGCTTCTACAATTGCGGCTTTCTGATCAACAGAAAAATACTCAACAGGTTTCTTTTGGAATAATCCGAGCATGCGATACAATTAGAATTTTACTTCAGGAGCTTTTTCAGATCCAGCTTCGGCTTTAAATCCTTCCTTTACTTTAAAACCAGTTAACCCAGCTAAAATATTCATTGGAAATGATCTTGCTTTGATATTGTAATCTGCAACTGCTGCATTAAAATCGTTTCTAGAGACTTTAATTCTATTTTCTGTTCCTTCCAATTGTGCTTGCAATCCGCGGAATGCATCATTAGCACGAAGGTTAGGATAGTTTTCTGTTACCATTAATAAACGACCTAAAGCTTGAGATAATTGACCTTGTGAAGCTTGAAATTCTTGTAACTTTTCGGGGGTAAGGTCTTTTGCATCAACTTTCATTTGTGTAGCACTTGCTCTTGCTTTGACTACATTTTCTAAAGTTGACTGTTCAAAATTAGCTTCGCCTTTTACAGTATTTACTAAATTAGGTATTAAATCGGCTCTTCGTTGGTAATCACTTTGTACGTTATTCCATGCTTTGCTAACAGTTTCGTCTTGTGTAACCAATCCATTATAACCATTGCAACCACATCCGCCTAGTAATAGAACTAAACCGGCGATAACAATCAGGGTAATGTTTCTTGTGCTCATAAAATTTTTAAATTTGATGTAAGTTAATCGTTTGTTGTATTAATTGAAAGATTATTGCAAAAGAAATGCCACAGAATTTCCGTGGCATTTTGTCGTACAAGGATGATGAATGGCTTAATTTGTCTTTACACGGTTTAATTCTGCATCGGATCCTGTACTTCTAGCTCTACTTGCTTGTAATTTTTGATTTCCGAATGAATAAGTGAATGACAAACGAACATTTCGAGTTTCAGACCATTGACGAAATGATAAATCAATAATTTGGTATTGGAGTTGACCGAGCGTTTTTTGAGAAAATAGGATATCATTAAAGTTCAGTGTTATTCTTCCTTTCTTTTCAAGAATTATTTTTTGAATGGCAAAATTCAGGTTGCCTAATTCACTTACATTAATAAACTCATTAAGAAACGCTGTGGTATAAAATCCTGAAATTTCAAAATTCCAATCAGGGCGAGGTTTATAGGAAACTTGCCAATATGCTTGCCAGTTCCATTTTTTTTGATCATATACTCCTCCTAAATAATTGGCTTTATAACTATTCCAAATAAATTGATTGCCTCCAAAACCAGTAATTTTTTTACCAATATTCAACGGAAAATTTAATTCGAAAACAACATTATTAAACTGCGCAAGGTTTTCAGGTGTAGTAAATGTTAAGTTTCCATCTTGCTTTGGTGCGTTTTCGAAAATTACATCGGTTGTTTTATTATAACTAACAGAAAAGAAAGGTTGGTTTTGATAAGTTATTCCTATTTTAAACTGATCGGAAATTTCGGGTCTTATTAAGGGATTTCCTTTTGTGTAAGTCAGCGAATCTAAGTATTCGATAAAAGGATTTTGTTGTTGATAACTTGGTCTGTTTACTCTTCTTACATACTGAATATTAGTAGAAAGATCTTTGGTGATTTTACGGATTAAAAATATAGAAGGAAAGAGTTGTAAATAATTTCTGTTGAGCACTTCTGAGGACATACTTATTCCTTTTGCAACTGTCTGTTCTGCTCTTAGTCCGGTAATTAATTCCCACTTTTCGTTTAACTGTTGTTTAAAATTAATATAACCCGCATTGATATTTTCTTTGTACTCAAAATCAACACTTCGTTTAGGATCTACAAAGCCAGCATTTTTAAAAGTAAGGTAGTTATTAATTGTTGCAAAGCTACTCTTAGCGCCTATTTCGAGGATTTTAGTTTTACTCAAAGGTTTTACATAATCTGTTTTTAAAACCAAGAATTGTACTGGGTTATCTACGAATTGATTATTGGCATATGAAGATCCATTAGATAGCTTATTAATGATTTCGCTATTATTTTTCAATTGAAAAGAAGAGAAGTCTATATCCATATTTATGAAATGGTCTGAGGAATCGAACTCATGTTTCCAGTTTAGATTTGCACCAAGATTATCACGTTTAACATCGCTATTAATTAAGGTCTGAAATTTACTCAATTCTTGACCTGTTGAAGCATTAGTCTGTGTAGTATTATTAATGGTTTCTGTAGTTCCTTTAAAATTAAAACCACGAATTAAAAAACCGAAAGTATTTTTTTTATCAACATAAAAATCTACACCTACTCTGTAATTAATGGTGTTTCGGTTAGCAGGACTATAATTGGTTTGAAAAAAACGATAGGGGGTAATTAATCGATCGAACTCACTGTAATCGAAAAAAATGCGGTGAAAGTAATTAGCATTGCCATAGACATTCCATTTGCCTTTTCTGTGATTGATTGAGAATGCAGGAGTAACGCGATTGTATTGTCGATCAACACCATTTTTACCCATTTCATAGATTCCTGTTGAACCAGCAATAGAAACAGTTCCATTGGTTCCAAGGTTGGCATTCTTTTTTAAAATAATATTTATTAAAGCGCC
>JAYVRC010000321.1:0-6300 GCA_043776615.1 Sphingobacteriia bacterium | reverse complement strand
GTGGACTTTTAATCCATCCGTCTTGGGTTCAACTCCCAATGCATTCAATGTTTTTATAAAAAACAATAATTAAAACCATGTTTAAATAAGTTGCTTCTATGGTGGAATTGGTAGACACGAAAGACTTAAAATCTTTTGTCATGTGCGTGCTGGTTCAAGTCCGGCTAGAAGTAATAACCTTAAAGGTTTTTTTTTCAATTAAAGTCTTTTTAAAATTTAAAATAACAAAATGTACTTAACAGTATTTATAGCTTATGTTTTACTAGTTTTCTTTATTCTATATTTAAACTTCATAATTTGGTATGTTAAAGACGCAAATAAAATCGATTATCTAATTGTGAGAGACCATACAGCTTTATATGGTCCTTCTTATGCACACATGTTGGGTTTAGGTTTAGGTCTTGTACTATATTTTATCCTTGGTTGCTCTTCAATAGTCGCTTACTGTCTTGAGACAGGGTCAGTTTCTAACCCAAACGTCCCGTGTTCTAACATAGCAGTGCCTTGTGCAGAAGCTAATGATATTGTACCTACAAAATTTGGTACCTTGGAGGAACAAACAGCAGCCTTGAGCAAACTACTGGGTGAAAAACTTTATGTGGTTCACCTTGAATTCTTCGGTAGGTTGGCATACAATCCAAATTCGGTGGACAGCTTTTATGGATTGGATAAAAATGGGTTATTACGCCCACATTTTTATCTTTATAATTCATACCTAGATGAGGACAATAAGCTGCACCGGTACTCACCTTCTCCTATACCACATATTCCTACTGAAGGAGAAAGAAGGAGTGTAAAATTTTTTCATATAGTTATAAATTGGGTTAATCATCAGCCTGGGAGCACAGCTCTTAGTAACTCTGATTCAACATCCTCGTCAAACGATTTAGCATCGTCCAAGGTCGAACCTATCTCATCTACGACTGAAAACTCAGGACCAGAGCCTGAGTGGATTCCGTTGGCTAAACCATATCTTACCGCGTATGGATATTTTTCTATACCTCATGAATACCGGGCGATCTATGATGCGGATATGGCACGGCTTCCATTAGAATACCAAATTGCTATTAAGAACGAAAAAAACGAATATTTGGACGATCTTCTGACAAAGATCCAAGATATCCAACAAACAAAGATCCAACAAAAATACTTTCCTATTTTATTTGCATAAGGTGGGTTATGGGTATTGGTGGCTACAATGCCTTGTGTGTAATTTTAATCATACATATCTGCCTTGTTTAGATCGATTTTACCCTGCTTTTTATAAAAAAAACATTAAAATAAAATATATTATGCCACATTTAGAAGCTTATTTAGTTTTAACATCCCTGCTTTTTTGTATTGGTTTGTTTGGTATTGTATCTAATCGTACCAACTTACTTATTATTCTTATGTGTATTGAAGTTGTATTGTTTTCAATTGATATAAACTTTGTTATCTTTTCCGTGTATTTAGATGACATGGTAGGACAAGTTTTTGCTCTTTTCGTTCTTACTGTTGCTGCTTCGGAATCTGCAATTGGTTTAGCTATTGTAGTAGTTTACTACAGATTGCATAACAACATTATTATGCCACACAACGGTATTTTGCGTGGATAACCTTATTAAATTATGAAATATAAAATAAATACCTTATTTAGTATATTACCTTTTTTAACATACGAAAACAAAATTGACGGGTGCGTAGGTATTGTTCACAGTAGCCAATTAAAATCTACGTTAAAAGTATTACGCGACTTTAGTTTGACTCAATATAAAATTTTAAGTTCAATGTCAGTTGTTGATTACCCAAGTCGAAAATTACGTTTTGAAGTTGTTTATGAACTTTTGAGTGTGCGTTTTAATCATAGGTTTCGTTTAAAAACTTATGGTAATGAAAAAATACATTTAGAAAGCGTAGAAAATTTGTATTCATGTGCAAACTGGTGGGAACGTGAAGCATATGATATATTTGGGGTTTTTTTTGCTGGTCACAGTGACTTGCGTCGTTTGTTAAGCGACTATGGTTTTGATGGTCATCCTTTGCGTAAAGATTTTCCCTTAAGTGGATACCTTGATTTAAGATATGATGACCTTTCTAAAAAGGTTGTTTATGATAACTTGACATTAGATCAAGCTTATCGCCAGTTTACGTATAAAACCTACGCAAACAATTAAAAAAAGAACAAATTCTTTTTCTAATTTTACCTAAATTAAAAAATGATTCATTTACAAAATAACCTTGTTAAATTAAAAAATGGATACAATGCACGCAAAAGTGCAATTACAATCCTTAACACAAAAAAGTCAGTACAAATATTAAAAATTTTAAAGACCCACGGCTTAATCAAAACTTGGGCTCCTGTAAACCCAAGGGAATTAAAGGTATACCTAAAGTATGCTTTTGCTGTACCTTGCTTGAAGACTTTTACAACTTTTGTTAAACCAAGTATACCTACCTACCTAGGGGTTAAAGAATTAAGTAAACTTAAACATTCTTTAGGAATCTTAGTTTTGGATACTTCTTATGGTTTAATAACTAAAGATAAAGCCCTACACCAAAGAGTTGGCGGAACTCTTGTATGTCACCTAAAATAAAAGATTAAATTATCTTTGTCATAATAGCTCAGTTGGTAGAGTGAAGGATTGAAAATCCTTATGTCGGCGGTTCAAGTCCGTCTTGTGACAGTATTAAGCAACAAACAAAAAATTATAATTTATAATAAATGTTAAATAAAAAACAATACATAAAAGAAAAATATGATCTTTTAAAGGATAAAGATAAATCTTTATATTTTTACCTCCCTCCTTTGAAAGCAAACGAAATTAGAAAATTTCGTAGACAATGCAATTTGCACGGTAATGGCGTATTTTTCTTGCCTTCACGCTTTTCTTTTACAGGTGTACCAAAATCCCATGGCCAATCTATAATGTGTGTTGATTTTGAAAATTTAAGTCTTTCTGAGCTAAATTTAGCAAAGGTGTACCAAGATACAACTTGCGTTTTAAAGTATAAAACTCATCTATCTTTACAAGAAAAGCATGAAAATCTTAAAGATTACGCTAAAAAATTTACACTTATTCTATCTAAAAATTCGAAATAAATAAAAGAACTTAAGTGAAAAAAAAACAAACAAAAAAAGTACGATAGGTTTATTGCATACAACATTTTTATAAAATCTATTTAAATATTATTTATTTACCTTTAGTAAGCAGTTTAATTTGTGGCTTTGGTGGTCGTTATCTTGGTGCTAAAGGAGCAGCTTACTTAAGCCTATTTTGTATACTAAGTTGTTTAATCTTAGGTTTTGTGGCTTTCTATGAAGTTGGTTTTATAAGTGCAAACACTTATTTAATCTTGACTCCTTGGATTTATGACGATATACTAACCATCAATTGGGGATTTTTATACGATACTTTAACTGTAGTTATAATTGTTGTAATTACATTTATTTCATTTTTAGTACACATGTATTCTGTAGAGTATATGAGTCATGATCCTCATAGTCCTCGTTTCCTTTCTTACCTTTCATTGTTTACTTTTTTTATGCTTATTCTTGTAAGCGCAAATAATTTTATACAAATATTTGTTGGATGGGAAGGTGTTGGTTTGTGTTCTTACTTACTTATTAATTTTTGGTTTACACGAATTCAAGCTAATAAAGCCGCAATTAAGGCTATGGTGGTTAATCGTATTGGAGACTTTGGTCTGGCTTTGGGGATGTTTTGCATTTATACGTGTTTTGATTCTTTGGATTACTCTGTAGTATTTGCAGCTTGTCCCTTTGTTTCTAAGTTGAGTTTTTTCTTTTTTTATGAATTTAACGCCTTAAATTTAATTGGCTTTTTGCTTTTTGTAGGGGCTGTTGGTAAATCTGCTCAGCTTGGCTTACACACGTGGCTTCCTGATGCAATAGAGGGACCTACGCCTGTATCTGCATTAATTCATGCTGCAACAATAGTTACAGCAGGAGTTTTTCTTTTAGGACGTTGTTCTCCATTATTAGAATACGCAAATGAATGTACACAACTAATTATATTTGTAGGAGCAATAGGTGCATTTTTTGCATCAACGACTGGTTTGGTACAAAATGACATTAAAAAGGTCATTGCGTATTCAACATGTAGTCAATTGGGTTATATAATTTTTGCATGTGGAACATCACATTATCATTTAGCTATCTATCATTTAGCCAACCACGCTTTTTTTAAAGCATTACTATTTTTAGGTGCAGGATCTGTTATTCATGGTATATGTGATGAGCAAGATATGCGAAAAATAGGTGGACTTCGTCGTTTGTTGCCTTTTACTTATGCAATAATTATAATTGGATCACTATCTTTGATAGGATTTCCCTTTTTATCGGGATTTTATTCCAAAGATGCGATCTTAGAAGTTGCTCTTGCAAAGTATTCATATACTGGACATTTTGCATATTTTTTGGGTACATTTTCTGCTTTTTTAACAGCATTTTACTCAATTCGTTTGGTTTACTTGTGTTTTTTATCTTATCCTAATGGGTATAAAAGTGTTATTTTTAATGCTCATGAGTCGCCATCTTTAATAAGCTTTCCTTTAGGTATTTTGGCAATTCCAAGTCTTTTTATAGGTTATCTTTTTAAAGATGCTTTTTTTGGCTTTGGAACTTCTTTTTGGAACAATAGCATTTACACACACCCATATCACACGTTGGATTTTGAATTCTTAAGTACGTCTGCAAAATTATTGCCAGTAGTCTTAAGTATTTTGGGTGGGGCCTTTGCGTACTTAATTTATGCTTATGGGTCAAAGACCTTATTTAACTTTAAGTTTTCGTACCTAGGACGTGTATTGTATACTTTTTTAAACCGTAAATGGTTTTTTGATAAGGTGTACAATGATTTTATTAATCAATTTGTTTTAGATTTATCTTACCATACTACATATAAGGTGATAGATCGAGGAATTATCGAAATAGCTGGACCTCACGGTCTTGCCCTTTTATTTAGTAACATTAAAAAATACATAAATTCACTACAAAGTGGAAGTTTTTATCATTTAGCATTAATAATGTTAAGTGGTGTCTTTTTTGTTTATGTATTATGCTTTTTAATAGGTTTCAAATTCTTTTTTATGATTTTCTTGGCATTAATATTTAATACGCCAAAAAAATTTTAAGCTTATTTTTTTAATATTATTTTTCGTAAATGCCGAAATGGTGGAATTGGTAGACACGCTGGGTTTAGGTTCCAGTTATAATTAGTGGGGGTTCAAATCCCTCTTTCGGTAATTTATCATTTTCTATTTTAAAACCTAAAACCTTAAGCCCAAAAAATAAAAAAATAAAAAATGAACATCGCGATTTCAAAAAAATCATATAATTGGTTATCACGTTGGTTATTTTCTACAAATCATAAAGATATTGGAACTTTGTATTTAATCTTTGGCGCGATTGCTGGAGTAATAGGAACAACAATATCTGTTTTGATTAGACTAGAACTAGCAAATCCTGGCAATCAAATTTTCAACGGTAATCACCAACTATATAATGTTATTATCACAGCACATGCTTTTTTAATAATTTTTTTTATAGTTATACCTGTTTTGATTGGTGGATTTGGTAACTGGTTTGTACCTTTAATGTTAGGGGCTCCTGATATAGCTTTTCCAAGAATAAATAACTTAAGTTTTTGGTTGTTACCACCTTCTTTGTTTCTACTTTTATCTTCATCTTTTGTTGAGGCAGGAGCAGGAACAGGATGGACAGTGTATCCACCATTAAGTTCTATTACAGGGCACTCAGGTCCTGCAGTAGACTTAGCTATTTTTAGTTTGCATTTATCCGGAGCTTCATCAATTTTAGGCGCAATTAACTTTATTTCTACAATTTATAACATAACAACAGTAGGTATAAGTATACACCGTATGCCTTTATTTGTGTGGGCTGTTTACATTACAGCTTTTTTACTATTACTTTCTTTACCAGTATTAGCCGGAGGTATTACAATGTTGCTTACTGACCGAAACTTTAATACCTCATTTTTCGACCCTGCTGGAGGAGGAGATCCTATCTTATACCAACACTTATTTTGGTTCTTTGGTCACCCAGAAGTATATATTTTGATTATCCCAGGATTTGGAATTATTAGTCATATTGTAAGCGAATACTGTGAAAAGCCTATTTTCGGGTACTTAGGTATAGTTTATGCTATAATGTCTATTGGAGTATTAGGGTTTGTTGTCTGGGCTCACCACATATTTACAGTTGGACTAGATATTGACACACGTGCATACTTCACAGCTGCAACAATGATTATTGCTGTTCCAACAGGAATTAAAATT
>JAYVRC010000320.1:0-6390 GCA_043776615.1 Sphingobacteriia bacterium | reverse complement strand
CAAATACACCATCAGGTTGAGGATCGTTTCGATTATTCAGTCGATCTAAATTTAATAAACGCAATAAAGGTTGTCCTTCAACCGCAAGTGCAGTTTCCGGTAAAAATCTTTTTAATCCACCACTTGGTTCTTCATATAAAACATTCAATTTAAAATCCTCACGTTGTATTCCTCCAAAAAGATCAAGTGAATAAACGTTTTTCATCATCAAACCCCAAAGTGGCAATTGAGTTTGTTGAGATGTTGCTTTTAATAATTTAAGAAATAATACTTTTTGTACTCCTTTATTTGAATCGAGTGCTATATCTTGAGAAAATTCACCTACTTGAAATACACGACCATTATATGTGTATTGATATGCTACTGCCAAAACTTCATCTGCCTGAAGTTGTGTATTAATTGAAAGAAAACCTACTTGGGGATTAAAGAAGAATTCATTAGTTGATAATTTTCTAGCGAAAGTTTTTTCAAAATCAACAACTGGTCTGAGTCCCTTGCTTAACAATAAGCTATTAATGAATGCAGGATTTCTAGCAGAAGGGTCGCCAACCAAGGAACCAAATAAATTATTTGCGCCATTTGCTGGAAGCGGATTTGAAGTGAGTGATTGAACTGAAGGATTGTAAGGACTTGATTCGCCCAAATCCATTAAACCTACCACATCTCTTGCTTCGGTTGTAGCACCAGTTCTATTAGTAACCCAAACTTCAACCCTTTGAACTTGTACTTGAGAATTTACAACTGGTAAATTCTTCATTGTTTTATTAAAATTAGCTCGAAAATAATTGGCTAATAAAAAGTGGCGATTTTCTTCATAGTCATCTAACTTTTTTTGAAATGATTGAGTTGAAGAGCCCCCTTGCAAGGCAACATTTTGCCTAGATGATCGTTGATTTGCTATTGCAGCACTTATAAATAATTTACCAAATTGGAGTTGTGTTTTTATTCCAAATAAATTTTGTGCACTGGGTATTAACGTTCCTCGAGATTGATAAGAAATATTTCCGGCTTCAATACTTTTAATAATTTCATCATTTTTACCTTTATAATCGAGTTTCAACTGATTATCAAATCCGAAGTTTGAAAGGGTATTATAACTGATAGGAAATTTTAATTTATCGCCAATATTTGCGTTTAAATTTAAGTTGGCATTCATATCAAAATCGAAACCTCCATTTTTCCTAGCATTTTCTGGAAGAGTTGGATTTTTAATATTTTGTCCCTGATACCCTGCCAAAATATTTACTTCTCCGCTCGGACGGATATCTACTTTTAAATTATTACCACTTAATCCAAATATGCGATCAAACAAATTATTCGTAACTCGCATTGGAGGCCTTGCTACTTTTTTATTTAGTTGGGTTAAAGCATCAGCCCTTTTCTTAAAATAATCAGACTCGGCATTTTTATTTTGAATTTTCCAATACTCTTCAAAACTCAATGAAGTTGGTTTTCTATAATTAATAGACCCAATTTTTTCTCGAATAAAATAAGATTTTGTTTTAGCATCATACTCAATCGATTTTTTAATCAACAAAGTATCTTGCAAATCAAAAGGATTGTTGCTTGAGTTTGAATACGGATCACCTCTTCTGTCGTTGATAGGATAACGCAGACTATCTTTCTGTTGTGCACATAAATTTGCACAGAGCAGCAGAAATAAAATAATTGATAAAAAAAATCGGAATTTCTTCAAAAAAAGATCCGCTTGGTTAAGTAGAAGTTTACGCGATTGATTATAAATTTTTAAGTGCTTGTTTAATGATTTCTTCCAATGAAATATTATTAGGAGCTGCTTGCAGAATTTTTTTAACCGCTTGCTCAGCCATAACCCTTCCAATGCCTAATGAAATTAATGCATTTATGGCATCTACATCGTTTTGTGGCTGATTAAATCCAGATATACCAACTTCAAGTGATTGTTTAGATAGTTTATCCCTTAATTCAACTATTAATCTTTCAGCAGATTTTTTACCAATTCCTTTGATTCCTTCCAATTGTTTGGTATTTCCTTGAATTATTGCCCTAGTAATTTCTTCTGGCTTCATGCCAGAAAGCATCATTCTGGCGGTAGAAGCTCCCACACCAGATACACTAATCAATTGCATGAATAAATCTTTCTCAATCAAGTCTGCAAATCCAAAAAGAGTTTGTGCATTTTCTGTGATGTGTAAATAAGTAAATAGTTGTCCACTGTCTTTATTACTTATAGCAGAGTAGGTATTTAGACTAATATTTAGCTCATACCCTACGCCATTAACATCTACTACAATCCGTGCTGGTGTTTTGATTGCAAAATTACCTCTTACAAATGCTATCATACAAAGCAAAATTAACCAAAAACCGCCATTGAGCCGTATCTTTAAAAAATAATTATACCAAGCAACTAATCTTAAATATGCAAAAAACAATCGCTGCAATTACCGCCGTTGGCGGATATGTACCTGAAACTAAGCTAACAAATTTTGACCTTGAAAAAATGGTAGATACTAACGATGAATGGATAAGGTCTCGAACTGGTATAGAGGAAAGAAGAATTTTAAAGGAACCCGGAAAAGGAAGTAGCGATATGGCTGTTCCAGCAATTTTAGAGATTCTTCGTAAAAAAAACATGGATGCTACAGAAATTGATTGCATAATATGTGCAACAGTTACACCAGATATGGTATTTCCTGCAACCGCAAATATTATTGCCGATAAAATTGGGGCCACCAATGCTTGGGGATATGATTTAAGTGCAGCTTGTAGTGGATTCTTATTTGCACTTACCACCGGAGCTATGTACATAGAAAGTGGGAGATATAAAAAAGTAATTGTTGTTGGTGTTGATAAAATGAGTGCCATTATTGATTATACCGATCGAGCAACTTGCATTATTTTTGGTGACGGTGCAGGTGCATTATTGCTAGAACCTTCATCAGACGAAAATGGTATAAAAGATAGCATTTTAAGAAGTGACGGAAGTGGTAAACAATATTTACACATGAAAGCTGGAGGATCCGTTAAACCTGCTACTGTTGAAACTGTTTTAGCCAAAGAACATTACGCTTATCAAGAAGGACAAGCAGTTTTTAAATTTGCAGTAAAAGGAATGGCAGATGTGAGTGCTGAATTACTTGAAAAAAATAATTTAACGGGAGAAGACATAGCATGGTTGGTTCCACACCAAGCTAACTTAAGAATTATAGATGCCACAGCAAATAGAATGGGATTACCAAAAGAAAAAGTAATGATCAATATTCAAAAATATGGTAATACTACTGCTGCAACATTACCATTGTGTTTATGGGACTGGGAAACTAAATTAAAGAAAGGCGATAATATTGTTTTAGCAGCATTTGGAGGAGGATTTACTTGGGGAGCTACTTTAGTTAAATGGGCGTATTAGAGTCAGGAAATAAAAGTTAAGAATTAAGAAATAAACGTTAAAAAAATAATTATGAATAATTTACAAAAGTATAAAGGAATAGGATCAACTGCTATTCACGCTGCGGGCCATAACAATGCAAATCATGCACATCTGACTCCAATATATGCTAGTTCTACTTTTACTTTTGATAATGCATTGGAAGGAAGTGAACGATTCGCAGGAAAAGACAAAACAAAAATTTATAGCAGATGGGGCAACCCTAGTTTTACAACTGCAGAGGAAACAATTGCAGCTTTAGAAACTTTTGGGCTAACAGATGAAAATGGAAATCCATTACAAGTAAAAGCATTATTGCATTCAAGCGGACAAGCAGCTTTAACAACTTTATTTTTAGGAAATCTTAAAGCTGGTGATGAAATTTTATCGCATCATGCTTTATATGGAGGCACACATGAATTATTGTTGAAGGTGTTAGAGGGAACAGGAATTAAAACAACTTTATTTCAATTGAATGATGCTGATTTAATCCAATCAACATTAGAAAAAAATAAAAACATTAAACTGATTCATATCGAAACACCTTCAAACCCAACATTAAGATGTGTAGATATTGAAATGGTATGTAGCATTGCTAAAAAATACAATGTATTGGTATCCGTAGATAATACTGCAGCTACTCCTTATTTACAACAGCCTTTTGCATTTGGTGCAGATTTTGTAATGCATTCAACAACAAAATTTTTAAATGGACATGGTTCTGCTATTGGTGGGGTTTTATTAGGAAAGGACTTAGAAAAAATGAATTCAACAATTTGGAAATGGCATGTATTATTGGGTGGCAATAGCAATCCTTTTGATGCATTTCTTTTAACTCAAGGAATGAAAACTTTAGAATTGAGAATGGAAAGACATTGTCACAACGCAATGGATGTAGCATCATTTCTCGAACAACATCCATCAGTTGAAAAAGTAAATTATTGTGGATTGATTGCTCACCCAGATCATGCAATTGTTTCTAAACAAATGCGACATGCAGGTGCATTAATGAGCTTTGAACTTAAAGGAGGATTAGATGCAGGACGTAAATTTATTGATCAGCTACAAATGTGCGTGAAAGCAATTTCATTTGGCACTCCAGACACATTATTATCTCATCCTGCAAGCATGAGTCATATGGGAATACCTAGAGAAGAGCGAATAAATGCAGGCATAACAGATGGCCTAATTCGACTGAGCGTAGGCATTGAAAACATTGAAGATATTATCAATGATTTTGATCAAGCTTTAAGCTAGAATGCTACCATTTAGTTGGTATTCTTATATTTAAACCAATATCAATGAGCATCATTATTAGAAGAGCTGTAAAAGAAGATTGCGCTAGAATTCTTGAACTAATTAAAGAATTAGCAGCATTTGAAAAAGCACCTCTAGAAGTTACTGTTACACTTGCACATTTTGAAGAAAGTGGATTCGGAAATAACCCTGTTTGGTGGGCTTTTGTTGCTGAAGAAATCGACGAAAACTCATCCAGCGTTACAATACAGGGGTTTGCATTATATTATATAAGGTACAGTACCTGGAAAGGACAACGAATGTATTTAGAAGACATACTAGTAACAAAGGAAATGAGAGGTAGGCAGATAGGAAAACAACTTTTTGACCAATTAATTGTTGAATCAAAAGAGAAGAATTTAAAAGGAATTGTATGGCAGGTGTTAGATTGGAATGAACCCGCCATCGAATTCTACAAAAAATATAGTGCTACATTTGACAATGAGTGGATCAATTGTAGCATTCCCTAGATGCAAAAGTTAATATTCGTATGCTTAAAAATAATTTTTTAGTCTTATTATTTTTAGCCTTAATGGTACTTGTTTCCTGTTCAAAAAACAGTGAATTAATTCCTAATACTGAAAACTCAATAGGTACTTCTGGTAAAGCAATTGATAAACTGGCCAAAGGCATAAACCTAACTAATTGGTTCAATGATTATTCGGATAGAAATCAATATGGAAATAGGTATACTACCGCTCACTTTAATCAAATTAAAAACGCTGGATTCACCTATGTTCGGCTTCCAATAGGTCCCTTAATGATTAGCGACCCAAATAATATTAGTTCAATTAATGCAACTAGTTTAGCACTATTAGATCAAGCAGTAAAAAATATAACTTCGAATGGTTTATCCGTTACGCTTGATTTTCATGCATATACTCCCAACTTTGAATCTAATTTAGCAACCAATCCATTAACAAGAGTAGCTTTTCGCCAATTCTGGAAAAGCTTGTCGAGCTATTTTAGTAAATATGATACAACGCAAGTGTTTTTCGAAATATTTAATGAACCACATGTTGGAGCAGCGCAAAGTGTAGCTGGAATTGATAAAAATTGGTGGGCTCCATTTCAAGGGCAAGTAATTCAATCTATTAGAGAATCCACTCCTAATCATTATATAATTGCAGGTGCCGAAAATTGGAATAGCTGGTATGATCTTTCTTTTATGAAAGTGTATGCTTATAATAACATCGTTTATAATTTTCATTTATATGAGCCTTATATTTTTACGCATCAAGGAGCTTCATGGGCTGGTAATCCATACGATAAATTAAAATCACTTCCATATCCTGGCTCGCCTCAAAATGTTGCTCCATTATCGGCTGCTGCTCCAAATGCTGAAATAAAATATTTAATTAGTTGGTATGGAAGTCAGCAATACAATGCCGACTCTTTGAATTATGTTGCTAAACAAGTGTAC
Organism: Sphingobacteriia bacterium; assembly: GCA_043776615.1. Lineage (GTDB taxonomy): Bacteria > Bacteroidota > Bacteroidia > Chitinophagales > Chitinophagaceae > Sediminibacterium. The sequence continues at coordinate 265 of JAYVRC010000320.1, read as the reverse complement.
AATTGGGGTAATCAAAATAAAGTACCTGTTATTTGTAATGAGTTTGGTGTTTACAAAACATTTGCACCCGCAGATAGCAGAACTAGGTATTTACAAGACATTCGCAATGTACTTACCAAATATAAAATGGGATGGGCCGCTTGGGATTACGACGAAAATTTTGGTTTAAGCAGCTACCCTAATAATAATAGAATAGGATTACCTGTTTGGGACCCGAATGTTTTATCGGCACTTGGACTTAACTAATTCCTCTAGTTGTAATTTC
>JAYVRC010000319.1:0-6392 GCA_043776615.1 Sphingobacteriia bacterium | reverse complement strand
CCACACTCATCCAATGGCCAGGAGGAGAGAATTTTTTACTGCCATACATTGCATGTCCAACAACATTCATTTTAAAAGGATTATCGTCCCAAAATTCTGCCATGTGCTTTTGCTCTGGCGTAAGACTATCAATTGCATTTTTAATTAACAATACCTCTTGATAATACTTACTTTTTTTGTCAGTTATATTAAAAGTTGGAGGTGGAGCAGGTGCAAATATTCCTGCACTATCCAATACCATTGGTCTAATTTCTTGCCAATGCGGCTCGGCAGCTGATGCATATAATGGAGGCGTAGGAACCCATCTTCCTGGAATATCAATCACTGCATATTTTTCCGCACTTCTGGTTTGTAAATAATTGTCTTTCTTACTCCATCTAATTATTTCCATACCAATACTATCTGCAAAAAATATGGACGCTTTTTCAATTTTACTAGAGAGACCTTCTTCTTTTGCTACACGAATAATACTATCTTTATATTCCTTCATACTCCCCTCTGGAAAAGTAACTGCTTCACCTACCTTAATGTACGCTAATAATGAAGCCAATTCAACATCTACATCGTCAGTAATTTTTGGTGAATGAACAGTTTTTAATCCATTTAGCTGATTACCCAAAGATTGATATTGTTGAGGATAAGCAGCTGCTACAACTTCATAAGCAGCAATAGCTGCGTATGCATAATTACGTGACGCCACCATTGGGGGGAAATTATTACCCATTACAACGGTGTTCAATTCATGTACTGTTGCACTGAATAATGTTGGATTATGCAAAAAAGTTTTGTACTCATTATTGTTCTTGCAGGATAGCATACATACAATAATAATAAAGCCCATAAAGGTCTTCTTCATAAAAAAAATTGAAAAATGAATAGTGAAAATGCTTAATGTACCAATATTAAACCTGAGGAGGTCGCTCTTGAAGAGATGTGTAATCATCACCCAGATCATACCTTACTTTTGTCCATTTAATTTCTACTGGATTACCACTACTAAACTGCCAAGAAAAGGAGTGATGATTTGAGAAATCTTGTACAGAAAATTTACTGGTATGTGGATGAGAAGAATTTGTTTTTTTACTAGAATTATTGCTAACAAAGTCGTTTGCAAGTTGGAAAAAATTATCTCTTGCATTTCTAATTCCTGTTTTCTCTGCATTTGGAATGCATAAAAGCTCCAATGAATCATTTATAAAACGACGTTTAACAAAAGTGTATGAAACACCATTTATTTCTATATTACCTGTAGCAGCTTCATAAGTAGGAGTGCTATTTGTATAGGGTAAATTAGATGGCACTTTTATGTGCAATAAAGCAGCTTCATCATAAATATCTTGGTCTAAGGCTGCTTGAAAATTTTCTTCTGCACGAACTTCAAAATAATTAGATACAATTCTATAACCACCCCAATTAAAGAGTAGAAAAGATAACATTATTATGGCAAGTAGTTTTTTCACCAATTCGAAAATAAGATAAATTACTTAACTACAAAAGTTTTGTTAGATACACCAACGCCAGTGATCGTTAGTTTCTTCCATTTTGAAGGAATTGAAGATCTAACTTGAGTTATTCCCTCAGGCGTAATTTCTAGCCCCCCAAAACCCATCATTACACTTTGTAAAATACCACCTGCCCCTGTAGCAAAATAAGGATTGGTGCCCCCTTTTGTTTCAGCAATTACCCTTAATGGAGGATTAAGGTTAGGGATATAGGAGTCTTGGAAAAAATGAAATGCTTTTTCGCCATCTCCCAATCTTGCATACAATAAAGTAAAAATAGCTTGTGTCATTGCAGGTGTTCCTTCAGTAGGGACCCTTGATTCATAATATTCAAGATCTTTCTTTATTTGTTTGGGATCGCTTACTTCTTTTAATGGATAAGCCAATAGATTTACATCTCCTTGCTTAATTCCTTCCCCATTATAGGTAGCATGTTCACGTGTTACACCATTATCCATTGTAAGAATTGGAATGTTTTGTGCAACATTCATCCAATCTGCATCGGCTACAACACCTACTATTTTAGCAGCGTCAGTGGCATGTTTCAAAACTGCTTTAGCAGATGCATTGGTCCATGCGTTATTGTCTACATTCTCGGCCCACTCATCAGCAGCAACAACATTTTTAATATCATATTTTCCTGGTCCATTTCTTTCTACTCTACTCGCCCAAAAATTAGCTGTCTCTTTTAATATAGGCCAGCCTTTTTCCTTAAGCCATTCCTTATCTTGAGTAACACAGTAATAATTCCAAGCGGCAATGCCAACACATGCAGTTATATGGTGTTCAAACGGTCCGCTTAATGCCCAAACGGGTGTTTCTTCTACACCTGTAGCCGCACTTTCCCATGGAAACATCGCTCCTTTATATCCGTGATTAAAAGCATTTTTCTTTGCAGCATCTAATCGTTGAAATCTATATTCCACAAGGCTTTTAGCCATTTCTGGATGCAATACTAAAATGGCTGGATACATCCATAATTCTGTATCCCAAAAAACATGCCCGTTGTATCCTAATCCGCTTAAACCCATTGGAGAGGGACTCATATCGGTTCCTTCTCTAACAAATGAATACAAATGGTACATCATGCTATGAATATCTTGTTGCGATTGATTATCTCCTTCAATTTGAATATCACTTGTCCATAATTTTTCCCAAGCCTTTGTATGAAATTCAAGCAAGCGATCTCTTCCTTCTAATTTTGCGAAAATAGTCATCCTTTCTGCTTCATTCAATGCATCATCATGATGAGCACTTGTTATAGAAGATCCTGCAATAGAAAAACGATATGATTCACCTGCTTTAATTTTTTTATTGAACTTCATTAAATGCATATTGTTATCCCACATTTCATGAATAACCCTTGGCTCTGAACCATGTTTTTCCGAAAAAAGAAAAGTATTGGAAGCGCACATTAGTAATTTACCTGTAGGGCTCTTAGCTGAAGAAGTAAGCAGGCTAATGGTTACATGAGGCCGATCAATTTCGTTGTAATAATTTTGTACATCTTTTAATGCATCAGGTGCTTCCATTACACTTGCAGTATTCATCAATATATCTTTCTTAGCCGTTACTGTTATATCCATCAATACAGTAAAAGGTAAATGTCGCAAAGAGTAATAAGTATAGCTTACAGTTGCCTTATCGCCATAATCAAAAGAACAAGTAAAGCCAGCTTGTTTCATATCTAGCTCTTGTTTCATATGCTGCACATCGCTTGCGGCAATGTTTTTTCCATCAATTCCGAATTGCATATTGAGTAGATTAAAACTGCGCAAAAAATTACTTACTCTTCCTCGGCCATACTGATCATAAGCCCCAGCCAATACTACATCCTTTACTTTAAATGGCTCGGGAGACGAAACAACGCCAATCATACCATTGGCTACTGTAATTCCGTAATAATTAGCTGGGTTGATAGTAGTAGTAGAAATTTTCCATGGATCTTGTGCATTCAAATCGGCAAAACCAAGAAATGTTAGTATTGTGTAAATAGCGAGTAATCGTTTCATAATGCTTATTTTGCAAGTAAATAGCTTTGTCAAATTTATTCATAAAATTTCCATGAAATACTTTTTATATTTAATTATTTTTTTCCCTTTTCTTGCTTGCAACCAACACAAACCTTTGTTCCAAGAACTTAGCGCTGAGAAAACTGGTATTCAGTTTGTAAATCAAATAACAGAAAGCCCACAACTAAATGTTTTAAACTACGAATACATTAATAATGGCGGGGGTATAGGTATTGGCGATTTTAACAATGATGGCTTACCCGATATTTATTTTACCGGCAATATGGTATCTAATAAATTGTATATTAACAAAGGGAGTTTACATTTTACAGATATTACAAAGGAAGCGGGGGTTGATGGCAATGCAAAATGGAGCAAAGGAGCAAGCATTATAGATATTAATAATGATGGGTTAATGGACATTTATGTATGTGCAGCAATTTTACCAGATAGCAACAGCAAAAAAAATATTTTATATGTTAACCAAGGAATCGATAAAGCTACAGGGTATCCAATATTTAAAGATATGGCTGCTGAATATGGTTTGAATATTATAGCCAATACGCAGATGGCAGCATTCTTTGATTATGATAACGATGGCGATTTAGATGTATATCTTTTACTAAATGATTTAGATGGTACTTATCCAAATGAATTTCGTCCGATAAGAAAAGATGGATCTTGGCCTAATACAGATAAACTACTAGAAAATAATTTTAGTTCTACCTTGAAGCACCCAGTATATACAGATGTTTCAGCTAAAGCAGGTATTTTAATTGAAGGTCACGGATTAGGACTAAGTATTGCAGATATTAACAATGATGGTTGGAAAGATATTTATGTAAGCAATGATTATTTATCTAACAATATTTTATACATCAATAATAAAAACGGAACATTTACTGATCATTGTGCCGACTATTTAAAGCATACCAGTAAAAATGCAATGGGCAATGATATTGCCGATATTAACAATGATGGCAAGGCCGATATAATTGAAACTGATATGATGCCTGCTGATAACTTCAGACAGAAAATGATGCATAGTGATATGAATTATCAAAATTTTCAAAACTCCGATCGTTTTGGTTATATGTATCAATACCCCAGAAACACTTTGCAACTAAATCAAGGATTTTCGATAAAAGAAAATGACTCAATTGGTATTCCAATATTTAGCGAAATTGCCTATTTCAGTGGCGTTGCGCAAACCGATTGGAGTTGGGCGCCTTTATTGGTTGATGCAGATAATGACGGATTTAGAGATTTGCTAATAACCAATGGATTGCCAAAAGACATGTCGGATATGGATTTCATGGCATACAGAAAAAATGCAGTAGCCAATGCACCTTTAGAGGATGTACTAAAACAATTGCCAGTTGTAAAAATTAGTAACAATATTTTTCACAATAATGGCGACCTAACTTTTGCTGATAAAACAAAAGAATGGGGTTGGGACATTCCTACTTTTTCTGCTGGTATGGCTTATGCAGATTTTGATAAAGATGGAGATATTGATGTGATTGTAAACAACACCAATATGCCCATTACCTTTTTAGAAAATACCTTGAACGAACAAAAAGAGCAACATCATTTTATTCGTATTCAATTACAAGGAGATTCAAATAATATTAATGGCACTGGTACATTTATTCATGTTTATTCAAAAGATAGTCATCAAACTTATGAGAATAGTCCATATAGAGGCTATCTCTCCACTATAGAAAATATTGCACATTTTGGTTTAGGAAAAAATGCTTTGATCGATTCAATTCGGGTTGAATGGCCTGGCAACAAACATCAAACTATTTTAAACCCTAGAGCAGATGAAACCCTAACCTTGAACATTAAAAATGCTTCAACAGCCATAACAAAATTTCAATCGCCAAAAGCAATAGACAATTGGTTTACAGATATTACATCATCATCAGGAATTAATTATCAATATGCCGAAGTAGATTTTATTGATTTTGATATACAAAGATTAATTCCCCATAAACTCACTCAATATGGCCCATCTATTGCAGTTGGAGATATTAATGGAGATGGACTTGAGGATTTTATTACAGGTGGTGGCTCTCCCTTTAGTGCAAGTATTTTTACACAGAATAAAGCAGGCCAATTTAGTAAGAAAAAAATATTCGACAAGTTGGTTCCACAGTTACAAGACGATGCGGGCTTATTATTGTTTGATGCAGATGGAGACAATGATCTTGACTTATATATAGTTTCTGGCGGAGCAGAAAATGAGCCACAATCCAAAGCTTATATGGATCATTTTTTTCTGAATGATGGAAAAGGAAACTTCATCGAAAGTATAAATGAAATAACCAATAACAGAGCAACAAAAAGTTGCATTGTTGCTGCTGACTACGATAATGATGGCGACTTAGATTTATTCATTGGTGGAAGAGTAATACCAGGACGATATCCTTCACCTACTAGTAGTTTCATATATAGGAATGATACAAAAAACGGGAAGGTAATTTTTACTGATGTAACTAGTAAAATAGCAAGCGATTTACAAAATATTGGAATGGTTACAAGTGCAGTATGGTCTGATATAAATAATGATAACAAAATTGATTTATTAGTTACAACAGAATGGGGCTCAATTATAACATTACAAAACCAAGGAAATAAATTGGTTAAAGTAAATAATAATATACAAAGTGAAACAGGATGGTGGAATAGTATATCAGCAGCTGATGTAGATAATGATGGAGATATGGATTATATAGTGGGAAATTTTGGACAGAATGGTTATTTAAAACCAACTTCCCAATATCCAATCAAAGCTTATGCAAAAGACTTTGATAAGAATACCAGTTTTGATGCGGTATTTAGTTCATTTTTGCCATCAACAATTAATGGACCT
>JAYVRC010000318.1:0-6410 GCA_043776615.1 Sphingobacteriia bacterium | reverse complement strand
CAATTAATTCACTCCATTCAAATGGACCAAATGGGTAATTGGTACCTAATTTCATTGCTGTATCAATTTCAGTTTTAGTACTAATGCCATCTCCTAATCCATAATATGCCTCATTAATAATCATTGTAACAACTCTAGCAGCTAACATTCCTGGTTCATCTGGAGCTTGCATTAACTTAAAACCTATTTGATTCAGTATAACTGTAATTTTTTCTACTAATAACTGCTGCTTACAAGCAATTTCTAATTTATTGTGCAACATAAATCCGTACCAACCATTAAAACGGACAACATTCTCAGGAAATGAATCTGTTGTTTCAATAACAGCGTTCACTAGAACAGGTTGTTCGGTGATGGAATGAAAAAAGAATCCTTCCTCTTCGTAGGTAAAATCGATATATAAATTTGCCTCTGGAATAACTTCCTTATCTAATATCCAGCTAATTGTTACACTCGAGTGAGTAAAAACGTTAGATAAAAACGCTTGTTGAGTAGCTGTTGATTTGATTACAATTAGCATTCTTATAAATAATTAGCAAATTTACGTTGGCAAGTTGATTAAAATTGAGCAATTTGCTGCTTACCAAAATAAATATATGAGTAAGCAAGTTATCAAAACCAATAATGCCCCTTCACCCATTGGGCCTTATAATCAAGCAATTAAAGCCAATGGATTCATTTTTGCAAGTGGACAAGTTGCATTTGTTCCTGCAACAGGAGCATTAGAATTATCAAGCATTGAAGCAGAAACACACCAAGTAATGAAAAATGTACAAGCTGTTTTAACAGAAGCTGAAGTAACATTTGAACACGTTGTTAAAACTACTATTTTTTTAAGTGACATGAGTTTGTTTGCTCAAGTAAATGAAGTTTATGGTACTTATTTTACAAGTGATTTTCCTGCTCGTGAAACTGTTGCTGTTAAAGGGTTACCTCGAGGGGTGAACGTAGAAATTTCAGTTACTGCAGTTGTAGATTTATAATTTTTAGACAATCAAATAGTGCTAATTGTATAGCTAGTAGTAAATGAATACTGTTTTTTTGGCTCAAGAAAAATAAGTCCTATTTGGTTGTTAAAATTATCAGGAGCTCCAGAAAGATTTTCTATTGCAATGCTTTTTCTTGATATGGGCGTGTATACTTGTAATATGGGATAAGTTTCATCTGGTTCAACAATCAATTGCATTATGCTGTTTTTTAAAATGCATTGATTGTTGTGCTTTTGAATAAGCAAGTACGAATTATCTAAAAAAATGCCTTTTAAAGAAGTTGCTTTTATAAATCGATTGTCTTTTATCTTTTTCCTTGTAGGTAATAATGCACTGTCGAATTCTAATTGCGTATTACTTGTAAACGCTAAAGTGCAATTGTCTATTTTACCACCTAAAGTAAAATATGGATGCCAACCATCTGCATACGGAATAGCATTACTGTTATTGTGTTTAACTATTGTTGTAATACTCAATTTATTTGCAATTGATAATTTCCAGATTAGTTCTATTTCATATGAAAATGGATATCCTTGATCTGTTTTATTATAAGTATACTTTAATTTTACTACAGCTTCTTTTTCGTTAGTGTAATGATCTGCAATCAAATAATGTGCATCATAAATAAGCCCATGAATGGCATGTTCACCCAAATAATGCTTATGAACTGTGTATTTTTTATTGTTAAATGTGTAGCTGCCATTTCGCATTCTACAAACAAATGGACTCAATTTGGCACTTCTAAAGCCATTGCTTATGTTTTTTCTAGCATCAGCTACAGAACTAAAACCTTCTATACAATTGTGAATTTTATCTTTTATTGGGAGTTTAAAAGCATTTAAAAAGCCCCCAAAAGCATAAATTTCTGCTTGGCACCCTGTTAGTTTATCTTTCAAAACGATAACTGGGTGTGCTTGTTGATTATTGATTGAAATGGAGAATCTCATATTATTTATTCTATATTCAAGATAATATAAATATGCTTTTAATACATATTTTAAAAACTAACAATCGTTAACCAATCTAAATATGCAGTATTTTCGCAGTCCAATTATAGATAGCTATGTCTTATAGACTTCAAAATAAGGTTCGAATTGTTACAGCTGCCAGTTTATTTGATGGACATGATGCTGCTATCAATATCATGCGAAGAATATTACAGTCCAAAGGAGCAGAAATTATTCATCTAGGCCATAACCGAAGTGTTGCTGAAATTGTTGAATGTGCTATTGAAGAGGATGCTCAAGGCATAGCTATAACGAGTTATCAGGGAGGACATTTAGAGTTTTTTAAATACATGAAGGATTTATTAGACGAAAATGGCTGTGGGCACATAAAAATTTTTGGAGGTGGAGGTGGAACAATTCTTCCTGAAGAAATAAGGGTATTGCACAATTATGGAATAACCAGAATATACAGTCCAGATGATGGTAGAAAAATGGGTTTAGAGGGAATGATTGAAGATGTTGTTAAACAGTGTGATTTTCCATTAGATCATAATGGTAATTATACTGCAAAAATGACAACAGGTGAAGCAAAAGATGTAAGAAAAATTGCCAGATCAATTACACTTGTAGAAAACGGTATTGAAAAAAAGAATTTTTTAATACAACCAACTGCTGATAAAAAAGAAATTCCAGTTTTAGGAATTACAGGAACTGGGGGAGCAGGTAAAAGCTCTGTTACAGATGAAATAGTTAGGCGTTTTTTACATTTATATACAGATAAAACCATTGCAGTTATTTCTGTAGATCCATCAAAGAAAAAAACAGGTGGCGCATTATTGGGCGATAGAATTAGAATGAATTCGATAAATCATCCAAGAGCATATATGCGCAGCTTAGCAACAAGAGATGACAATACAGCATTGAGCAAATATGTGCAAGACGCAATTGATATTTGTAAGCAAGCCGAATTTGATTTTGTAATAATTGAGTCTGCTGGTGTTGGGCAAAGTGATGCATCGATTTTAGATTTTTGTGATGTTAGTTTATACATAATGACTCCTGAATACGGTGCTGCATCTCAATTGGAGAAGATTAATATGCTTGATTATGCGGATGTAATTTGTATTAATAAATTTGATAAAGCAGGTGCGCTAGACGCTTTACATGATGTAAGAAAACAATACAAAAGAAGTCATGAATTATGGGATGCTAAAGAGGAAGAGCTTCCTGTTATAGGAACAATTGCAGCTCAATTTAATGATGCTGGTATAAATCAACTATTCACTAAAATTGCAGAAACAGTTTATCAAAAATGCAATATCGATTTTGATGGTTCGGGAAATACTTCAAAAGGATATTCAAAAGATAGCACAACTACAAAATCAACAATAATACCTCCCAAAAGAGTTCGTTATTTGGCAGAAATAACAGAACAAAATAGGGCATATGATACTTGGGTAAATGAACAATGTTTAATGGCAACCAAGTGGTATCAATTAAGTGGAACAGTCGATTCAATTCATGGCAATCCTTTGCTGGAAGTAGAGCTACAAAAAATTAACAACCAATTTAAAAATTCATTAAACCCTGAGTGTAAAAAATTAATTGATCAGTGGCCGGCTTTAGTAAAAAAATATCAATCAGATTTTTTTGAATATATAGTAAGAGATAAAACAATTAAACAGCCGCTTTCAACAAAATCATTAAGTGGAACAAGAATTGCTAAAGTGATTCTGCCAAGGTACAAAGATTGGGGTGATATTTTACGATGGCAGTTACAAGAAAATATTCCTGGTGAATTTCCATTTACTGCAGGTGTTTTTGAGTTGAAGCGACAAGGAGAAGATCCTACTAGAATGTTTGCTGGTGAAGGTGGTCCGGAAAGAACCAATAAACGTTTTCATTATGTATCATTAGGTCAGCCTGCAATACGTTTGTCTACTGCCTTTGATAGTGTAACATTATATGGTGAAGACCCCGCACATCGTCCAGACATATTTGGAAAAGTTGGTAATAGTGGTGTTAGTATTGCTACTGTAGATGATGCAAAAAAATTATACAGTGGCTTCGATTTGTGTGATGCTAAAACATCGGTAAGCATGACTATCAATGGGCCTGCTCCAATGATTTTGGCATTTTTTATGAATGCTGCGATTGATCAACTCTGTGAAAAATGGATCACTAATAATAATGATTGGGAAAGAGTAAATAAAATAATAGAAGAAAAGTTTACTCATTTGCCTAAGCCAATTTATTATAATCCGGCATTGCCCGAAAGATTACCAGAAGGTAATAATGGTTTAGGTATTAGGTTGTTAGGCTTAAGCGGAGATGAAGTTTTGCCTTCCGAAATCTATCAACAAATTAAATCAGAAGCTTTAAAACAAGTAAGAGGAACAGTTCAAGCAGATATTTTAAAAGAAGATCAAGCACAGAATACCTGCATATTTTCTACAGAATTTGCATTGAAATTAATGGGAGATGTTCAAGCTTATTTTATAGATAATGCAGTCCGCAATTTTTATAGCGTAAGTATTAGTGGTTACCATATTGCAGAAGCAGGAGCAAATCCAATTACTCAATTAGCATTTACATTATCAAATGGATTTACTTATGTAGAATATTATTTAAGTAGGGGAATGAAGATTGATGATTTTGCGCCTAACTTATCTTTTTTCTTTAGCAATGGAATGGATCCAGAGTATAGCGTAATTGGCAGAGTTGCACGTAGAATATGGGCTAAAGCCATGAAATTGAAATACAAAGCCAACGATCGTTCTCAGAAATTGAAATACCATATTCAAACAAGTGGAAGAAGCTTGCATGCTCAAGAAATTGATTTTAATGATATAAGAACCACGTTGCAAGCGCTCTATGCAATATATGATAACTGCAATAGCTTACATACCAATGCTTACGACGAAGCAATTACAACACCAACCGAAGAAAGTGTAAGGAGGGCGATGGCAATTCAATTAATTATTAATAGAGAATTGGGCACGGCTAACACAGAAAATTTTATACAAGGAAGTTTTGCTATTGAAGAATTAACCGATTTAGTGGAGGAAGCGGTTTTAGTTGAATTTGAAAGAATTACAGATAGAGGAGGAGTGCTTGGAGCAATGGAGAGAATGTACCAGCGAAATAAAATTCAAGAAGAAAGTCTTTACTATGAAACATTAAAGCATACAGGCGAATTGCCTTTAATTGGTGTAAATACTTTTCTTAATAAAAAAGGAAGCCCAACTATTTTACCGGGTGAAGTTATTAGAAGTACCACAGATGAAAAAGAGCAACAAATTCAAAATCTGCATGCTTTCCAATTGGTTAACAAAGAAAAAAGCGAAGCTGCTTTAGAAAAGTTAAAGCGAGCAGCAATTAATAACGAAAACTTGTTTACTGAGTTAATGGAAACAGTAAAATACTGTTCATTGGGTCAAATTACAACAGCCTTGTATTCAGTAGGTGGTCAGTATCGAAGAAATATGTAATTTAATATGATGAAAAAGAAAATAATCACCTTTATTTTAACCTCTTTGATTTTTTGGGTGGTATCTTATGGTCAGCAGTATCGAAAAATTGATACAACGATGAAATTAGGGAAAGCTGGGTATAAAGTAATTTGTAGCAATAAAAATGAGTCAAAAAATAGTATTAGTATTACTCCAATTGGCTTTCAAAATAGTGCACGTGATGTTAGCTTTGAAATTAAAGGGCGTGTAATAAAAGCAGAAGTAGATGATTTGAATAATGATATTTTCCCCGATTTGGTACTGTATGTATACGAGCCAGGAGATAAAGGAAGAGGAAATGTTATAGGTATTTCATCCGTAAATAATGAAAATTTTGCCCCAATATCTTTTCCTGATATTGTAAATGATCCTAAATTAAGAAACGGTTATGAAGGCTTTGATTCGTTTTTATTGATGGAGGGATCCTTGATGCGCCGATTTCCTGTTTATGTTATAGATTCAACAGGTTCTAAGCCTACAGGTATGATAAGGCAGATACAATACAAAGTAATTAAAGATCCAAAGGAAGGCCTTAAATTTAAAGTTCTACGTAGCTATGAATATGCAAAACAGTAGCTAAATACATTAATTGTTTTATAACAGTAATTTTTAAAAATTAATCATAAAGAGATGTATAAATTTTTATCCCTTATTGCCATTTTTTTTGTTTCAACTACTGTGAATGCTCAAACAATTGAAGGGGTTGAAGCCAATAAAATTACTTTACCAAATGGGTGGTTGCTGACTCCAGTAGGGAGAAATTTTCCTTTAGGAGATCTTCCATTGAATATGGTCGTAAGTAAATCAAAAAAAATAATGGCTGTTACCAATAATGGGCAAAGTGTTCAAAGTATTCAATTGATTGATCCTTCTACAGAAAAAGTAATCGATACTAAAATAATCGGAAAGAGTTGGTATGGATTGGCATTTAGTGATGACGAAAAAAAATTATATGCATCTGG
>JAYVRC010000317.1:0-6460 GCA_043776615.1 Sphingobacteriia bacterium | reverse complement strand
AAGGCACTTGAGTAGGCAATTGTGTTACAAATTTGATTTTGATCGAATGGCCCCTTACAACTGGTGCATGATAACTGGCAACAGCTTTCAACATTACTTCATTTAAAGCAGATGTTGCAACTTTACGCATCTTACTATCATACACTTTAAGCGCAAGTTCTATAGCTTTAAAAATTCTAGTTTTTTCTGTAACCGAAATAAATAAAATTGGAACATCATTAAAAGGTGCCAATTTTTGCTTTAGTAATTTTTCATAGTCTCTTGCGGTATTGGTTTCTTTTGATACAAGATCCCATTTATTTACTAGTATAACAATTCCTTTTCCCTTTCTTGTAGCTAAACTAAATATAGTAATATCCTGTGCAGTAATACCTTTATGTCCGTCAATTACCAATAAACAAACATCAGCCTCATCCATTGCCCTAATGGCTCTTATGATTGAGTAAAACTCAAGATCATCTTTTTCTTTACTTTTTTTGCGAATACCTGCCGTATCAATCAGCATAAATTCTTTCTGAAATAATTTATAGTGAGTATGAATGGTATCACGTGTTGTACCAGCAATATCACTTACTATTGTTCGCTCCTCGCCTATCAAAGCATTGAGCAATGATGATTTACCAACATTGGGTTGACCAATAATAGCAAATTTCGGCAATGAATTTTCATGATCTGCTTCAGTTGTTGACTCAGCTGGTATATCAGCTGCAACTGCATCTAATAAATCACCTGTTCCACTTCCAGAAATACTACTTAAAAAATGGGTGTTTTCAAATCCGAGACTATAAAATTCTGAAGCTTCTAATTCTCTGGCACCATTATCCACTTTATTAACAACAACAAAAACTGGCTTGCTACTTTTTCTTAGAATATTAGCCATTGCGTCATCCAAATCGGTAACTCCTGTTTCTACATCTACCATAAAAATAATAGCATTGGCTTCATCAATGGCTATCTTAACCTGCTTCCGAATTTCTTTTTCAAAAATATCTTCACTTTGAGGAACGAAACCTCCAGTATCAATCAAGTTGAATACTTTGCCATTCCAATCTGCAACTCCATACTGTCTATCGCGAGTAACGCCGCTAATATCATCCACAATCGCTTTTCTTTGTTCTAGTAATCGATTGAAAAAAGTACTTTTTCCAACATTCGGTCTTCCTACTATTGCTACAGTGTAACTCATGTTTTATAATTCTATGATGAGGTAATCAGCTCCATATTATTGGTAGCCATATTCTTTTAATTGCAAATCATTATCACGCCATTTTGGACGGACTTTTACAAATAGTTCTAAAAATACTTTTTGTTGTAAAAATGCTTCAATATCTCTTCGAGCATCCATTCCAATTTGTCGAATCATTTTACCTTTATCGCCTATGATGATTGCTTTTTGTGTTTCTCTATGAACAATTATATCAGCCTGTATTTTAACCAGTGTTTCTTTTTCTTTGAATTCGTTTACCAATATTGCAGTATGGTATGGAATTTCATCAGAGAATAAATTATAAATTTTTTCTCTAATCATTTCAGCAACAAAAAATTTAGTTGGTAAATCACTTAAATCATCTTCATTATAAAAAGGAACTCCTTCGGGCAACATTTCAATAATTGCTGCAAGCAATTTATGCAAGTGTAATTTTTCTAGCGCCCCAATTTTAATTACTTTTTTACAATACAATTTTTCGCCAAAAAAAGATTCAGCCAACGCAATTCGTCCATTACCAGCAATGTCAATTTTATTTAAAATAACCAGTGCCGGAACTTTTAATTTTAATGAAGAAAAAATAGCATCACATTCTTCAAAAGATTCATTGGCATCTACCATTAATAAGGCAAGGTCTGCATCTTCCAATGCGCCTTTAACCGTATCCATCATTTTTTGATGGAGTTTGTATTTAGGGTCGATTATTCCTGGCGTATCAGAAAAAATGATTTGGTATTCTCCCGGCTTATTTAAAAATGCTTTAATTCTATGGCGGGTTGTTTGCACTTTAGGTGATACTATAGCCATTTTTTCTCCAATCAACGCATTGAGAAGAGTGCTTTTACCCGCATTAGGTCTACCAAAAATATTTACAAAACCTGCTTTCACTTCAATATAAAATTAATTAAAAAAGGCCCATCAGGGCCTTTTGAGTTGCGAGGGGAGGGATCGAACCTCCGACCTTCGGGTTATGAGCCCGACGAGCTACCGCTGCTCTACCTCACGATACAAAAGTAATGTTGTAGCCGTCAATTACCAAATATATTTGAATTATTCGTTTGATTTATGCCTAACAGAAGAAGCGCCACTACTTGTAAAATCCTTAGCAATTGCATCTCCTTTATAGTTAATACTACTTGCTCCACTTGCTTTAACATTTACTTCTTTGTTTACAGTAATTTGAACACTAGATGCTCCAGAAGCATCAATTTTACAATACTCAGATTTTAAGTCATATGCTTTTGCAGAACTTGCACCATTTGAGTTGATTGATAGTTTTTCTGCTGTTCCTTTTAATTTTAAATCAGAGGCACCACTTAAAGAAATTAATAGGTTATTGGCTTCAATTTCGCCTGAAAAATCGCTGGCCCCTGATAATTCAATTTTCAGATCATTTAGTTTGAGTAATCCTGCTGTTTTTACATTACAAGCACCTGAAGCTTCAATTTTGTTAAGTGTGGTAAAAGTTACGTATGCTTTTATTTTGTTATTACCCCAATTTCTCCAACTAAGACCTTTACCATCAAAATCAATAAACAAAACATTATCCCTTACAGATGTTCTAATTCTACTCATTAAAGATTCTTCACCAGCACTAACAGCAACAGCATTCTCAGTACCTTGTGATAAGTATAAATTTATTGCACCTGCAACTTCAATACTTGTAAATCCTGTTACTTTTCTTATTTCTGCATTGGCATCAAACACAATGTTTTTGTCATTTTGAGCATTCCCTATTATGGCAATGAACGATAAAACAAGTCCAACTAAAACCTTTTTCATATACTAATTTTTATTAAAACGGTTGAGTCAATATAAAGTTACACTTGTGGTTACAACAAAAAATGATATTTTTGCAATGTCCTCGGGGTGCTTGATTGGAGAATTTCCTTTTAGGCTGAGAAATACCCGTTGAACCTGAACAGGGTAATGCCTGCGAAGGGAAGGTGTAACACTCTTTATTCGAGACCTCTCCTATTTGCGATCCCCCTGTTCCCATTATTTAATTTTTAAAACCATTGAAAAATGAAAAAAATTATGGGAACAACAGCTTTATTGCTATTTGCAATTATTATTGCTGCCCAACCAATTAAAACAGTTAAAGGCATTGTTACAGATGCTACAACCAAAGAACCAATTGCTGGTGCAATCATTAGCACCAAACAATCGCAAACAGTTGCAGATGAAAAAGGTAATTTTATGCTGAAAAAAGTAAAAGATGCTTCAATCACCATTTCAAGTATCGGTTACAAGTCCAATTCTTTTACAATTTCAAATGAAAATTCAACAACTCAATTATTTCAATTAATTCAAATCCCCTTATTTCTTCAACCCTTAGAAGTAAAAGCCATCAGAGCTTCTGAAAAAGCACCTTTTACTAAAACCAATATTTACAAAAAAGAAATAGCTAAACAAAACTTAGCACAGGACATTCCATTTTTACTCAACCAAACACCTTCGGTAGTAATCAATTCTGATGCCGGAAATGGTGTAGGCTACACTGCTATAAGTATTAGAGGAACCGATGCAACTCGTATTAATGTAACGCTTAATGGTATTCCTTATAACGATGCAGAAAGTATGGGTACTTATTTTGTTGACTTACCAGATTTTTCTTCGTCAATTAATAGCATTCAAATTCAAAGAGGTGTAGGTACATCTTCTAATGGTGCAGGAGCATTTGGAGCAACATTAAATATGTCTACAAATGAGTTTAATGAAAAATCATATGTTGAATTAAATAATAGTTTTGGTTCATTTAATACTTTTAAAAATACTATTAAAGTTGGTAGTGGTTTAATTGGAAAACATTTTACAATTGATGGAAGACTCAGTAGTATAAGAAGCGATGGATATGTTGATAGAGCATCAAGTAATTTAAAGTCGTTCTATTTTAGTGGCGCTTACTTCAACAAAAAAACATCCTTGAGATTAAATGTTTTTTCGGGACATGAAAAAACTTATCAAGCTTGGTATGGAATAAATGAAACAACACTTGCTACTAATAGAACATACAACCCAGCTGGAACAGAAAAATTAGGCTCACCTTATGATAATCAAACCGATAATTATACCCAAACGCATTATCAATTATTTTTAAACCATGCAATCAATGCTAATTGGTCTTTTAACACTGCAATATTTTTAACAAAAGGAAAGGGATACTATGAAGAATATAAGGCTAATCAGAAATATTCGAAATATGGATTGCCCAATGTAACTAGTGGTGGAATTACTTACACAAAAACAGATTTAGTAAGACAAAAGTGGTTAGATAATAATTTTTATGGCCAAATTGCTTCCTTACAATATAAAACCAATAAAGATGAAATAACTTTTGGTGGAGGTTGGACCAAATACGAAGGTGAACATTACGGAAATATTTCTTGGTTAAAAACAGGAACTGTACCAACAGATTATAAGTATTATAATTATCCAGCAAACAAAACAGATGTTAATGTATATACTAAGTGGCAACATGAAGTCGCAAAAAATGTAACATCATTCATCGATTTACAATTTCGATCTGTAACACATGACATGAATGGTTTTAAAAGTAATCCAACATTAAACATTAATAGAAAATTCAACTTTTTTAATCCAAAAGCTGGACTTAGCTATAATAAAAATGGTTGGCAAACATACTTGAGTTTTGCTATTGCCAATAAAGAACCAAATAGGGATGATTTTGAAGCGAGTTTAATTACTCAACCCTCACATGAAACACTTCAGGATTGGGAGTTTGGAACGGAGAAAAAAACAGCTACCTACTCTTATGGAGCTACTTTATATTATATGAATTATACCAATCAATTAGTACTTACAGGAAAGATTAACGATGTTGGGGCATATACAAGAACCAATATTCCATCAAGTTACAGGATGGGTGTTGAATTACAAGGAACAGCAAAAATTACACAGTGGGCAAATATTGCAGGAAATATTACCATCAGTAAGAATAAGATTAAATCATTTACCGAATTTATTGATAACTATGATAATGGATTGCAGAATAAAGTGCTACAAGAAAATAAAGACATATCATTTTCATCTAATTTAATAAGTAGTTTAACATTGAATTTTATTCCATTTAAAAATGCAGAAATTAGTTTGCTTAACAAATACGTTGGCAAGCAATATTTAGATAATACCCAAAATGATAGCAGGGCATTAAATGAATTTTTTGTTCAAAACCTAAGAGGAATTTATACGCTAAACACAAAAGCATTCAAAGAAATTCAATTTATTTTTCAAGTAAATAATTTATTGAATAAAAAGTACGAGCCTAATGGATATACATTTAGTTATATAGCTGGTGGTGTTCTTGCTGCAGAGAATTATTTTTACCCAATGGCAGGAACTAACTTTATGATGGCAGTAAATATAAAATTATGAATTAAGAATTAAAAGTGAGGAGATAGTAATAAAAAATCCGTTGAGCATATTTCGACGGATTTTTTAATATTAAAATTTATAGTATTACTGCACTAAAAATATGGCATTTGCGAAAAGTAATTTTCCATTTTCCCAAAAGTTACGGAACAACGGATCTTCCGATAAGTATACAACTGAGCCACGGCCTATGTTCTGAACACCAAATAACATCCCGTCTTTTAGCTTAGCTTTTACTTTTGTACCAGCTACTCCTGTTATATAAGCGTCCTTTTTAATTGTTCCAACATTCCACCCGTCTTTCATCAATTCATATAATATATTGTCCTGCTTAAGTGTATAATAAAAATCTGGGTAACCAAATCCTAATGGGTGTGTATTGTCTAAATCAATTTTATAAATAGCCCCTGGTACTGAATTACCTAATGATTCTTTGTCTCTATCGCCATATTTTTTTACTGTACTATCAGCTTTCGGATCAGGCTTATTTTCTTTAATTTTCAATCCCCAATCAGCGGCCATTAATGTAACTGCATTTTCCAATGCAATAATTTTTCCGCCACTTCTTACAAAATCTTTCAGTTTATCAGTAGATGTTTTTTCAGACAAGGTTCTATAACCACCATCTGGCAAGATCAACACATCATAATTTTTTAAATTAAATCTTCCCAAATCAGCAGCGTTTAGAAGTGTAAGAGGATATTCCAACATTTTATCGAAATAATGCCATACTTCTCCTGCCGCCAACGACGATACCTGATCTCCTGTAAGCATTGCTACTTTTGGAGCCGAAGCAATTATATTAATATCAGGTGATCCAAAATCTACGCCCTTATCTACAAATCCTGATTCTACACTTTC
>JAYVRC010000316.1:0-6479 GCA_043776615.1 Sphingobacteriia bacterium | reverse complement strand
TCCGATAAACTGCTTGAACACCATCAATTGACTTCGCTGAAAAATTGTGCTCTAAACTCAATCTTTCCCAAAATGGTTGATCATTTTTCTTTTTAAATAATTGTACAATGGCATAAAAACTAATCGACATGAAATTTTCTCTTTTGGGGCCAGAAGGGGCAACTCGCACATATTTTTTTCTCCCCATCCAAAAAATAATTGTTGCCATACACATTAAAACGCCAGGAACACCAAAAGCCAATTGAGGTCCGTACTTATTATAAATAATTGGGATAGCTATTGTAGATAATATAGAGCCAGTATTAATTGTAAAATAAAACCAGCCATACATTTTAGAGAGCAGGTGTTCATTTGATTTATCAAACTGGTCTCCAACATTTGCTGATACGCAAGATTTTATTCCTCCTGCAGCAGCTGCTATAACTATTAAACCAATAGAAAAAAATGTTAGATTATTGGTAGTTAATGCCAACACCAAATTACCAATAGCATAAATTATCGAAACATACAGGATGACTTTATATTTTCCAAAGAACCAATCCGCCATAATACCTCCAACCATTGGTGCTAAATAGGCAAAGAAAACGAACATGTGTACCAGCTCGTTCGATTTAGCTTCCGCTACATTTTGAAGTAGCGGATTCATTGTAGGGTTAAAAAATTGTGCAACTAAAAAAGTACTCATTACAGACCGAATACCATAAAAGCTAAACCTTTCTGCGGCTTCATTACCTATAATATATGGAACAGCTTTGGGCATTTTTCCTTTAGATATATTCTCTTGAATATCAGACATAAGTTGTATTTTGAAATTTAAATGTATTGGAAAGTTTTGATTTTATAACTTTCCTAATTACGATTATTGTTTCAATTGCTAAAACCTTTAATATGTCTGATCAAAAAAAATTGTTCAAACCCTTTGTAGCTCCCGAAAGCAATATGGCCGAACTTACTGTAAAATCTATCTTATTAGGTAGTTTATTTGGTGTGATTTTTGGGGCTGCAACCGTTTACCTTGCTTTGAAAGCAGGTTTAACCGTATCTGCTTCTATTCCAATTGCAGTAATTGCTATTACACTTGGAAGAAAATTTTTTAAGACCACTATTTTAGAAAATAATATTATTCAAACTACCGGCTCTGCTGGTGAAAGTATTGCGGCAGGTGTGGCGTTTACTTTACCAGGATTTTTATTTTTATCATCTCCTGATAGCGCAGAATATTTTAACTACTTAACCATTTTAATTTTAGCAATAGTAGGTGGTTTATTGGGAACATTATTAATGGTTCCATTACGAAAAGCATTGATTGTAAATGAACACGAAAATTTACCCTACCCCGAAGGAACTGCATGCGGTGATGTTTTAAAAGCAGGAGAAAAGGGAGGCGATTTTGCTAAGACCGCTTTCTGGGGACTGGGTGTAGCATTTGTGTATGCTTTACTACAAAAAGTATTACACGTAATTGCTGAAACGCCTTACTACGCTACTAAGCAAGTAAATAAATTTTTTCCATCTGCTAAAATTAGTGGAGAAATTACACCAGAATATTTAGGAGTAGGGTATATAATTGGACCAAAAATTGGTGGTGTATTGGTTGCAGGAGGTGTATTAAGTTGGTTGGTTTTTATTCCTTTATTATCATCATTGGTGCCTCCAGACGTAATTGCTGCTCAGCTAGTAAAATTAGGTTATTTAGCTGATGTAGCTAAAGCAGGTGGTAAGGGCAGTTGGGACCCAATCACTCATCAATTTGCTGATTATTCTTCTGCAGTTTATTATGCATTTATTCGTCAAATTGGTGCAGGTACTGTTGCTGCAGGAGGTATTATTACATTGATTAAAACAATTCCTACCATTGTAAAATCTGTGAAGGGAAGTGTAGCTTCATTAAAAAGTGAAGGTGGCGAAAATGCAACTGGCGTTTTAAGAACTGAAAAAGATTTGAGTTTAAAAGTGGTTGGATTTGGCACACTAGCTTTAGTTGGATTAATCACAGTGTTGCCTCAAGTTCCCGGTAATTCAATTATTCAGAAATTATTAATAGGAATTCTAGTAATCATATTTGGTGCTTTATTTGTAACGGTATCTTCTAGAATTGTGGGTTTAATTGGGTCGTCTAATAACCCAATTAGCGGTATGACTATTGCAACGGTAATGGGTACTAGTTTAATTTTTTTAAGTGTAGGATGGACAGGTCAAAGCTTTGAGCCATTGGTTTTAGTTGTTGGAGGAATGATTTGTATTGCTGCAGCTAATGCTGGTGCAACTTCACAAGATTTAAAGAGTGGCTATATAGTTGGAGCAACGCCACGCAATCAACAAATTGCATTATTTGTTGGCGCAATTGTTTCTTCTATTGTTATAGGCGTTACTGTTAAATTTTTAGATAAGCCAAGCTCAGAAATGATTAGTCAGGGAATTAATCATGCAATAGGTACAGAAAAATATCCTGCGCCACAAGCAACATTAATGGCAACATTAATAAAAGGAATATTATCTCAAAACCTCGATTGGCAATATGTTTTTGCGGGAGTTTTCTTGGCAATTACCATGGAATTATGTGGAATTAAATCGTTGAGTTTTGCAGTTGGTGCTTATCTCCCATTGGCTACTACTTTGCCAATATTTATTGGAGGTGCTATACGTGGGGTGGTTGAAAGCAAACAAAAGAAAGAGAATAAAATAGTGAATGCCGAAGAAGAAGAGCTTGGTAAAGGCAACTTGTTTGCAACTGGATTGGTTGCTGGAGGTGCAGTAGCTGGAGTAATTATTGCCTTTATTTCTGGGTCCTCTGGAGGCGAAAAATTCTTAAATGCAGTAAGTGCAGAGGAAGGTATTGTTAGTAGTATTTCTAAAGGAGGATATTTTATACTGGGTACTTTATTTTTTGCCATTATGGGTTTTATGCTTTATCGAGTGGCGATTAAAAAGAATGTTGAGTAATGATTAAACCTTTGGCTGCTAATTTCATCCAATATCAAAATGGATACACATGAAATTTAGCCGTATGTATAAACCTTTTCTTGTAGGAACCAGCTTAACGCTTTTAACAGCATTTGTTGGTTCAAAAGAAATTTCATCTTCTGGAGTCAGAATGCCTTACAAGAAGTTTGGATATACCGAAAGGCAAGCTGCTGCTGTATTATTAGATCGTTTTACTTTTGGTGCTAAACCCGGACAGATAGATGAAGTAGTTAATATGGGTATTGATAGTTGGTTTGATCTGCAATTAAACGGCCAAATAACAGATGAAGAAGTTGCTAAAAGACTCAATAATTTTAAAACCCTTGCACTTAACAATGAAACCATTGTAAATACGTACATGAATGCAGGTCAAGTGTATCGATTTGCAATAAAAAATGGATTGATTGATAATGACGCTGATTTAAAAGGAGATAAAGCCGAGTATCGTAATAAGATAAGAACTACAATGGAGCAGCAAGGATTTCGTCCAATTGTAGAATTGCAGAGCGAATTGATTAATCAAAAAATTATTAAAGCTGCATACAGTAATAATCAATTGCATGAATTGCTTACCGATTTTTGGTTCAATCATTTTAATGTATCACTTACTAAACAACAGTGTACTCAATTTATACTAACTTATGAAAGAGATGCTATTCGTCCCAATGTAGTAGGAAATTTTGAAACTATATTAGCTGCAACAGCTAAACATCCTGCAATGTTAGAATACCTCGATAACGCTAGTAGTGTTAGTAATAATAATAATGTAGGAAGTAAAAGAGCAAATGCTTTTGTAGAAAAGCATTTACAAAAAAAGGCCGATGAAATGATCGCCAATAATGAGCCAACTGCTCAGTTTGCTCAACAAGCAGTTAAAGCAAGAAAAACGCAGGGCTTAAATGAAAATTATGCAAGAGAAATAATGGAACTCCATACAATGGGAGTTGATGCAGGATATACGCAAGCCGATGTAACTTCTGTGGCAAGAGCTTTAACAGGATGGAGTATTAGACCACTAGTTAAAGATGCTCCTGCCAATAATTTAATTGAAAGAGTAGGCAAAGAAAATTTAGAAAAAAGAGGGTATGCATTTGAAAATGATTTTATGTTTCGTGCAGATAAGCATGATGATTCCGCAAAAATAATTTTAGGAAAATCATTTCCAGCAAACGGTGGATATAAAGAGGGACAAGAAGTAATTCATATGCTTGCAATCAATGCTGCTACTGCAAATTTTATTAGTAAAAAACTAGCTACTCGTTTTGTAAGTGATACTCCTTCTGTTGTATTAGTAAAAAATATGGCTACCGTTTTTCAGAAAACAAATGGCAATATTAAAGCGGTGTTAATGGCAATGGTAAATGATGCAGCATTTTGGAATAAACAAGTAAAACGTGAAAAAGTAAAGTCGCCTTTTGAATTAGTAATAAGTGCTGTAAGAGCTACCAATGCTGATGTGCAGCAACCTTTTCAATTGTACAATTGGTGTAATAAAATGGGACAAAAATTATATTTCTATCAAGCCCCAACTGGATTTCCGGATAAAGCAGCTTTTTGGATAAACACTGGTGCACTGTTAAATAGAATGAATTTTGGTTTGGCATTTGCTGGTCAAAAAATTCCAGGAGTAAAAATGGATTTATTGGCTTTAAACAGTAATCATGAACCAGAAAGTGCAGATCAAGCTTTAGAATTATATAGTAAATTATTGCTGCCAGAACGCGATCATGTTGCTAATATTAAACGACTTGCAACTTTAATTAGAGAAGACAATGTTGCAGATAAAATTAATCAAGCTGCAGAAAAAACAAATACAACATCAATTGATGATATGATGGAAACAGATATGATGGATATCAAAGGAAAAAAGGCTAATGAAAAAGCAGTATTAGGTAAAAAATCAAAGCCTTATTCAATGCCATCTGCAATAGGTAATAATTCAATGGTTGCACAAGTAACTGGGATCATCATTGGTTCTCCAGAATTTCAAAGAAAATAACATGACAAACAGAAGAGCTTTTATGAAATCGGGTGCAATGGCATTATTTGCAACGGGCATAGCTGGGGGTATTCCTACTTTTATTGCTCGTGCTGCCAATAGTGTAAAATCGAATTTTCCGTATAAAAAAAATAAAGCATTGGTTTGTATTTTTCAACGAGGTGCTATGGATGGGTTGATGGCAGTGAGTCCGTATGAAGATCCTGCGTTTAAAATTGCTCGTCCAACTTTATATATGAGCCCTTCTGCAACACAAGGCAAGCAATTCGATTTAGATGGTAAGTTTGGATTGCATCCTGCATTTGAATCTTTGTATCCATATTTTGGAGAACAAAGAATGGCAATTGTTCATGGAGTTGGTAGTCCCAATACAACACGCAGTCACTTTGATGCGCAAGATTATATGGAGAGCGGAACACCGTTTAATAAAGGCACTGCAAGTGGTTGGTTAAACAGAGCGGTAGGTTTATTGGGTCATGATGCTACACCATTTAGAGCAGTGAGTATAACAAGTGCAATGCCTCGAAGTTTGTATGGAGATAATGAAGCAGTAGCTATTAATAATTTGCAAGATTTTGCCATTCAAATGAGGGGAAATCCTATGGCAGCTAATATGGTGTCGGGCTCATTTGAAGAATTGTATGATCAAACTACTAATAAGCTATTGAATAGAGCAGGCAAAGAAAGTTTTGATGCAATGAAAATGTTGAATGTAAACAATATTAAAAATTACCAGCCAACAGTGGGGGTAATTTATCCAACATCACCATTGGGAAATTCATTAAAACAAATTGCTGTTTTAATTAAAATGAATATTGGTTTAGAAGTTGCATTTGCTGAAAGTGGTGGATGGGATACACATTTTAACCAAGGAGCGGCCAATGGTGTATTTGCAAGAAATGTAAAAGACTTTAGTGATAGCATTGCGGCGTTTTGGAAAGATTTAGCAGCGTATCAAGATGATGTTACGGTGATGACGATGACAGAGTTTGGAAGAACTGCTGCACAAAACGGAACTGGTGGAACCGATCATGGAAGAGCAAGTTGTTTATTTGTATTAGGCAATGATGTACAAGGAGGTAAAGTGTACAATAACATTAAAAGCTTATCTAGAGAAGATTTAGAAGACGGTAGAGATTTGCCAGTGAGCACCGATTTTAGGAGTGTGTTTAGTGCAGTTGCCAATAATCATTTAAAAATAAATAACAATAAAATTCTTTTTCCAAGTTGGGATGGAACGCAATTGAATTTAATGAAGGGGTAAAATTTGTTCGGTGATTTCACCGTATTTTTTGTAGTGATGGTTTTAATTGGATAGGAAGATCTAATATTGGTTTGTAAAAATTCTAATAAATCATTTTACAATAAACCAATTTAAACTTACCCCCCCCAACTATTTAAAAATTATTTAATCTGCTTTTTATTCTTGTTATCAAGTAGTTGTGCAAAAAAGGATATAAGTGCTCCATCATTAGTAGAAGTAAAAAATCAACAAGAAGTGGTTAAGCGGTTTTTA
>JAYVRC010000315.1:0-6487 GCA_043776615.1 Sphingobacteriia bacterium | reverse complement strand
AATGCATCTACTTTTTCATTATTCAATAAAATATCCATTTTTACAATATCTGCTACTCTATTGTCTATTGGCGTATAATCGAAAGAAGCATATCCTCTAGTAGAACTTTTTAGTTTATCGTAAAAATCGAAAACGATTTCTGTTAAAGGCATTTCAAAAATCAATTCAACCCTTGTTGTGGTTAAATAACTTTGGTTAATTAATATTCCACGCTTGCCTAAACAAAGCGTCATTATATTACCAATATAATCTGGCAACGTAATTATCTGAGCCCTAATGAAAGGTTCTTCAATTCGATCAACCTTAACAGGATCTGGCATTTCAACAGGATTATTTACCTGTATTTTTTCTCCTCGAGTTGTATAGGCATTAAAGCTTACGTTAGGAACAGTTGTTATTACGGTTTGATTAAATTCGCGCTCTAATCTTTCTTGTATAATTTCCATGTGCAATAAACCAAGGAATCCACAACGGAATCCAAAGCCTAAAGCTTGTGAAGTTTCTAATTCAAAAGTAAGCGACGCATCATTCAATTGTAATTTATCCATACAATCGCGCAGCTCTTCAAACTCATCAGTATTAACAGGGAAAATACCTGCAAATACCATCGGCTTCACTTCCTCGAAACCATTAATCATTTCACCAGGATTATTGGCCAATGTAATGGTATCTCCTACTTTAACTTCTTTTGCATTTTTAATTCCTGTAATAATATACCCTACATCGCCAGCACTTACCTGATCTTTAGGCGTCATGGTTAATTTTAATACCCCAACTTCATCGGCAAAATAATCCATGCCAGAGGCTACAAACCTAATTTTATCGCCTTTCTTTAATGTTCCGTTCATAATACGGTAGTAAACAATAATGCCGCGGAAACTATTGTAAACACTGTCAAAAATAAGTGCTTGCAAAGGCGCATCTACACTACCTTGTGGAGCTGGAATTCGCTCACAAACTGCTTGCAGAATTTCTTCAATCCCTATACCTGATTTTCCACTTGCTAATAAAATATCTTCTTGCTTACATCCAATTAAATCAATAATCTGATCGGTAACTTCTGGAATTTTGGCTCCATCCATATCGATCTTATTAATTACAGGAATAATTTCGAGGTCATTACCAATTGCTAAATAAAGATTACTAATAGTTTGAGCTTGAATACCTTGCGATGCATCTACCAATAATAAAGCCCCTTCGCAGGCTGCTAGTGCACGGCTTACTTCATAACTAAAGTCTACGTGACCGGGTGTATCAATCAAATTCAATACATAGTCTTGCCCCTTGTGAATATACTTTATTTGTATTGCGTGGCTCTTAATGGTAATTCCCTTTTCCCTTTCAAGATCCATGTCATCCAACACCTGGTTCATCATATCTCTTTCACCAATAGTTTTTGTATGTTCCAACAATCTATCTGCTAATGTACTTTTACCGTGATCTATATGTGCTATAATACAAAAATTCCTAATCTGTTTCATAAGGCCGCAAAGATAAGCTTGTATGAGTTATCTTCAACCAAGAATACTGAACAACATGCTATTCAATAAATTCAACAAAAAAGCTCAACAAAACAATGAAACTGGGCTTGCAAGCAATACCGCATTAAGTGGAGGTAGATTTTTTAGTAGTACCGGAGTACCGAATATTGAAACAGATGGGCTCCCTTTTTGGGAAAGATTGAACTTTTATCATACCCTGCTTTCAATGCCCATTTGGAAATTTTTAAGCTCCATACTCTTATTTTTCTTATGCATTAACCTAATTTTTGCTAGTATATATTTATTAATTGGAGTTGAACATTTAGGAGGTATGGTGGCCAATTCTGATGAGGAAAAATTAGGAGAAGCTTTTTTCTTTAGCGCTCAAACTTTTACAACTGTAGGCTACGGAAGAATTAATCCGATTGGGTTTGCCACAAGCTTAACTGCTTCTTTAGAAGCATTAATTGGATTGATGTCTTTTGCATTAGCAACAGGACTATTGTATGGAAGATTTGCAAGACCTCGTGCATATATCAATTACAGCAAAAACGCTTTATTTGTTCCATTTAAAGGAGGCGTTGCATTGATGTTTAGAATGGTACCTTTTACCAAAAACTATTTAGTAAATGTTGAAGTAAAAGTAACTCTTGCAATGAGGGTTGAAGAAGATGGTCAACAAAAGAATAAATTCTTCAATCTTGCTTTAGATATTGCAAAAGCCAATACACTTACTGCAAACTGGACACTAGTTCACATGATTAATGAAGAAAGTCCTTTATATAATTTAACCAAAGAAGATATTGATAATGCACAAGCCGAAATGTTGGTATTTGTGCAAGGGTTTGATGAAAGTTTTTCTAATACAGTAATTTCTAGGGCATCTTATTATTTTGATCAATTTATTTATGGTGCTAAATTTTCACCCATGTTTCATCCAAATGATGATAATACTAGTACCATTTTACACCTAGATCGTTTAGACGATTATGTTGATGCAGAGTTGCCCATTAAAATGATTTAAATGATTACTGAAATTGGAATTGATATAAATAAAGCAGCTAAATTATTAATGGATGAAGAACTAGTTGCAATACCTACTGAAACCGTTTATGGCTTAGCGGGAAATGCCTTAAGCGATATTGCTGTTGCAAAAATTTATGCTGCTAAAAAACGACCTTCTTTTAATCCGCTCATTTTACATGTAAGTAGTATTGATCAAATTGAACAATATGCTGATATGGATTTACATAGTATGATATTGGCTAAAGTTTTAATGCCTGGTCCACTTACACTTTTACTACCCAAAAAAAATATTGTTCCCGACATTACCACTGCAGGGAGTAGTAAAGTGGCCATTAGAGTTCCCAATCATCCACTAACTCAATCACTATTACAAAAAATAAATTTCCCATTAGCTGCTCCTAGCGCTAACCCATCTGGTTATATTAGTCCAACTACTTCTAATCATGTTTACGAAGGGATGAACAATATCATTCCATATATTTTAGATGGGGGAGAAACAAGTGTCGGATTAGAGTCAACTATTTGTGAAGTAGTTGGCAATCAAATTATTTTACATAGAACTGGTGGAATTAGTGAAGGTCAATTAACCAACTTAACTGGCTTAAAAGTAGTTTCAAAAATTCACAATGATAGTTTGCAAACACCCGGACAAATGAAGAGTCACTATGCACCAAATACTCCATTATTTAGGGGTGATATTGATGCAACTATTCAACAATATTCCGACAAAAAAATTGGCGTAATCAGTTTTACAAAAGATTATGCTCACCATCAAAATGTACATTGTTTTATATTATCAACAGAAGGCTTAATTGCAGAAGCAGCCAATAAATTATTTGGTGTTATGCGAAAGCTAGATAAACTTGAATTGGATATAATTATTACTGAAATTTTTCCCAATGAAGGAATTGGAGCTGCCATCAATGATAGATTAGACAGAGCACAATTTCTTCATAAGTAAATTATTGTAAAGCATTAATGATTGCTACAAATTCGTCGGCAATTAAAGAGGCACCTCCTACTAAACCACCATCAACATCTGGCTGTGTAAAAAGCTCAATAGCGTTAGCTCCTTTTACACTTCCACCATATAATATAGAGATTGAATTAGCAGTAGGAGCGCCATACTTTTTACCAATTTCACTTCTAATAAATGCATGCATTTCTTGGGCTTGATTACTACTAGCGGTTATGCCTGTACCAATTGCCCATATTGGTTCATAAGCAATTATAATTTTATGAATTTGTGTATCAGAAAGGTGATACAATGATTCATTTAATTGTTTAGAAACGTATTCATTTTGTGCTTCAGCTTCTCTTATAGAAAGAGGCTCGCCACAACAAAAAATAGGTTGAATATTATTTTCTAGGCAAATATTTATTTTATCGGCAAGGAATGAATTGCTTTCATTAAAATATTCTCTTCTTTCAGAATGACCAATTACAACAAATTCTACCCCCAAAGAACCAAGCATTTCTACAGAAATTTCTCCGGTGTAAGCTCCACTTTTTTTACTGTAACAGTTTTGAGCAGCAACATAAACATTTGCTACATTGCGGAGTTTGCTTTGTGCCATTGGTATATAAGGTGCAGGCACCGCAAAAATAGCCAATTGATTTTCCTTTAATTCATGTGGCTTACTCAAAATATCATCTAACAATTGTTCGCCTTGTTGTAAGGTTAAATTCATTTTCCAGTTAGCAGCTGCTATTTTTTTTCTCATGTTGAACTATTTGTTATTTATTGTTATTGTTCATTTTGAAAGATATGTTTAAGTGCTATTATTTCGGCACTTGACATTTCTTTTCCTTTCATTTTCTTCCAATTATTTATATCCGTTATTGCAGTTTCAACATTGTATTTTTTACCTTCAGTTCCCCAAGAAAAATTGGCGATGTGTTTGGATAATAATCCAGCCCCAAAAACATTACAACTAACCCCTATTACTGATCCTGTGTTAACAGATGAGTTGATGCATAATCTTGAATAATCGCCCATGATCACTCCGCATTTTTGTCCCACCGCAACCATTTGCTTCAGCCCCATAGCCCAAACTTGTATATCCCCTGCCGAATTCTTAAGATTGCTGTTACTAGATCCTGCCCCAAAATTACACCATTCCCCAATTACAGAATCTCCCATATACCCATCATGGGCTTTATTAGAATAGCCCATCATAATTGCATTTTTAATTTCGCCTCCTCCCATGCAATATGGCCCAAGAGAAGTTGCGCCATATATTCTGCTATTCATTTTTATTACCGAATTATATCCGAGTGAAAATGGACCCCTGATAGAAGACCCTTCCATTACTTCGGCTTTTTTACCAATATAAATTGGCCCAGTTAAAGCATTAAGTGTACAAAATTGAAGCTTAGCTCCTTCTTCAATAAAAATATTTTCGGTACTAATTGCCTGAACAGATGAAGGTATGGGTTGAGATGTTCTTGATTTGGTTACTAATTTAAAATCTTCCCGAATCATTGCATCATTTAGTTGCATGAGTTCCCATGGAAACTCAATTCTAGTAATGTTTTCAATAGAGATAATCTCTTCAAAAAATGGGAAAGCATCGGTTCTATTAAATTCGGAAAAAGATTTTGAAGATTTACCCCCAACAATACCTTTTTCATCTACCAAAACTTGTCCGTCTACTAATTTATTAATCTGCTGAACAATAGTTTCAGTAGGTAATATAGCTGCATCAATCCAACTATGTATTCCTTCGGGAGCTAAAGGGTATAATGCTTGTAAATACTCATCAGTATGCACAAAAGCCTTTTCATTCAATGCCAATTCCCACCTTTCTTTTACAGAAAAGATTCCAAAATGAAAATCGGGTATTGCTTTTGTTAAAGAAAGCGGCGAAAAATTGATACGATTTTTGTTATCAAATAAAATCAACGGCATTTACAAATGTATTGCATATTCGTAATAATGAATTCTCCTTACCTTGCAGTCTCAAACTTTTTAAATAATTAAATATGAGTATCGGAACTTTTTCTTATCCATTACCATCCAACGACCCAGTTCTTTCTTATACACCCGGCAGTCCAGAAAAAGCTGGCTTAAAAAAAGCCTTGGCAGAACTGAAAAAAAAGCAGTTAGATATCCCAATGTATATAGGTGGCAAAATGGTTAAAACCGATAAAAAGGTAGCCATTCATCCTCCACATGAATTATCACATACATTAGGTTATTTTAGCGCTGGTGATGAAAAGCATGTTTATTTAGCAATTGCTGAGGCAGTAAAAGCCAAAGAAAAATGGGCAGCAATGAGTTGGGAAAATAGAGCTCATATTTTTTTAAAAGCAGCCGATTTGTTAGCAACAAAATATCGGTATCAGATGGTTGCTTCTACTATGTTGGGACAAAGTAAAAATCCTTATCAAGCTGAAATTGATAGCACCTGTGAGTTAATAGATTTTTTAAGATTCAATGTCCATTTTTTAAGTGAAATTTATAAGCAACAACCTATTTCTGCCCCTGGTATGCACAACAGAATGGAATGGCGCGCTTTAGAGGGATTTGTGTTGGCAGTAACTCCTTTTAATTTTACTGCAATTGGTGGAAATTTACCAACGTCTGCTGCAATGTGTGGCAATGTTGTTGTTTGGAAACCTGCTAATACACAAATTTATTCTGCACAATTATTCATGCGTATTTTAAGGGAAGCTGGATTACCAGATGGTGTAATTAATTTAATTTATGTTGATGGACCAACAATTGGTAAAGTATGCTTTGCTCACAAAGATTTTGCTGGTGTGCATTTTACAGGATCTACTGGTGTATTTAATAGTATGTGGAAAGTGATTGGAGAAAATATGGGACTCTATAAATCTTATCCAAGAATAGTGGGAGAAACTGGTGGTAAAGATTTTGTAATTGCACATAAGAGTGCAGATGTAGATACATTAGTTACTGCATTAGCAAGAGGTGCATTTGAATACCAGGGACAAAAATGTTCTGCTGCTTCTAG
>JAYVRC010000314.1:0-6545 GCA_043776615.1 Sphingobacteriia bacterium | reverse complement strand
GCATGATAAAAATCGCGCCAAATAAGTTCATTTAAATAAGTTTCATTTAACTCCTTTGCTTTTTGAGCTAATGCTCTTATACTTATTGTACCAAAACGCAGGTGTACCCCCATTTTTGAAGTACTATTTTCTAAAGCTGGAAAGTTTCTATTTTCGGTATAATGCTGAACTATACTTTCTTTTATATTGATGGAAGGAAAATTAATATTTGAATGCTCAAAACCTATTTCTTTGATTGATGGAATTTTAGAAGGTTGCTGTTTTAGAAAAAATTCGATGTTTTGTTCGCTTGGGAAAGCAGCTAAGTCATTGTTAGTTAACCTTATTTTCCACTTTCTGCTATATGGTGTAAAAACAGTATACGGTTTGCCATCATCTTTTACAACTTCATTTTTTTCAAAAATAACCTGATCTTTAAATGAATTAAATAATGTACCATTCGATTGTAGTAAATTATTTATTTGCTCATCTCTTTCAATTGCATATGGCTCATAATCGTGATTTACAAAAACCTGTTTTATTGAATACTTAGTTAATAACCCTTTAAATACAATTTCAGGAAAATCATAAAAAACCTCAAGACTAGCTCCTTTTTGAACCAATAAATTTTGCATGGTGATTAAGGACGCATGAATGAATGCAACTCTACTATCTGCTTTTTCATCTAATTGATTCAGAATTGATTTATCAAATATAAAAATGGGCAAAACTGGTACCCCTGCTTTAAGTGCATGGAATAATGCCGTATTGTCTTCTAGTCGCAAATCTCTTCTAAACCAAAAAATGTTTATATCAGGTAAGCTATGATTCATAAGGATTTAACAATAAAAAGTATTTAATGTTTTGAAAATTAGGCAAAAAAAATCCTGATTGTAATTCAACCAGGATTTTATAAATCATATTATTAATTTAAAGTTCTCGGACATTAAATTCAACTCTTCTATTTGCAGTTTTACCTTTAACAGTTTTGTTATCCGCAATTGGATTTTCACTACCATGACCTTGAGTTAACAATCTTTCAGCATCTATTTTCTTGCTGAATAAATATGCTTTAACTGAAGCGGCACGCTTTAAAGATAATGGTAAGTTAATTTTATCAGAACCAGTATTATCAGTATATCCATCAACATAAAGTTTTAAAGTAGGAAACTCATTTAAAGCCTTAACAACTTTCATTAATTCTACTTTAGATGCTTTAGTTAATACAGCACTTCCTGTTACAAATAATACTTTCTTATTATCAAAATTGTATTGTTTAGCTAATTCAGGACAACCACTATTTTCAACAGTACCTTTTATTGAAGGACACTTATCTTCTTCATTATTTACGCCATCACCATCAGTATCTGGTATAGGACAACCTTGATAACGAGCTAAACCTGCAACAGTTGGGCACTTATCTTCTTCATCATTAATACCATCATTATCTGAATCAGGAATAGGACAACCTTGGTATCTAGCTAATCCTTTAACAGTTGGGCATTTATCATTCTCATCATTAATACCATCACCGTCTGTATCTGGAACTGGACATCCTTGGTATTTTGCCAATCCCTTAACTGTAGGACATTTGTCATTAGCATCGATAATACCATCACCATCTGTATCTTTTGGAGCTGGAGGCGGAGGTGGTGGTGGAGCAATAACTACTGGAGTTACTACAACCGGTGCAACGTAATCTCTCTTACCTAATAATTTTAATTTTATTCCAAATTGGAATCCATCGTTATAATAAGATTGCGTTTTGTTCGGATTATTTCCATCAGCCATACTTGTTAATCCATAAATATATCTTCCATATATTTTAATAGGACTAATAGGGAACAATTCAAAGCCAACTGTTAAAGCAGTACTGAATGACTTAAACTGTCTTTTATAATAAAAACTTGAATTATCATTTTTCAACGCATTTAAAAAATCAAATTGTGGTCCGAATATAAAAGCAATCTCATTGTTACATGCATACTTAAATAAAACTGGATAAGATTGGTATTGCATAGTTCCTCCAAATTGTCCAAGAGGATTGTTATTTCCTTTGTACCATAAAGTAGACCATTGTGCTTGTGGTTCTAATGACCATTTTGTACTCAATGGAATATTAACCCAAACACCACCAGCTAATGCTGCTGCCGTTTTATAATCAATACCATAACCGTTTTTAACTCTAAATTGTGTGAAATTTCCGGCACCTAATATACCAGCTGACACTTTTGGTTTTCCTGACTGCGCAAATACCTGAGCAGAAGCGATTAACACAATCGCCGAAAGGATAATTGCTTTAAAATTTTTCATTTGCATGTTTGTAATTGTTAAATAAATGCAAATATACAAAAAATTACATATAAATCTGTAATTACAATAATTTTTGCTATAAAAGTTGATGAAATATCCTTGTAGCTAACCTATTTGTGTAATTACTAACCCCAAACCGTTTAACCCATCTTATACCATAAATGACATTAGTTAACCAAATTTCATTGGCATTTTGCAATTCCTCAACTAAAACCACCCCTTCTTCTACTTCATAATTATTTGCTTTTAATTGTTGAATTAAAAATTTCCTCATAATTCCCGCTACCGGACCCTCAGTTAAAGCAGGTGTTTTAATGTTGCCATTAGTAACAATAAATACGTTAGCAATAGTGGCATCAGCAATATTTCCATCAGCATTCAAGAGTATTGCATCATTTAAATGCTGCTCTTTAGCCCATAATGCACCCATTACATAAGGTAAATAGTTATTGGTTTTTAAACTAGAATAATGATCAGCTGATTTTAATGCAAGCTTAAACACATCAATATCCAAACCATTTTCATTTAATTGGTTATTTGATGGATTCAAATCCCAAGTTTGAATAATTAGATTAGGGAAATGATTTTGTTGGTCATAGATACCTCCTTCCCCCCTGTATATAGTAATTCTTACTCTTGCCAATAAATGATGTTCGTTCTTTTGAATTAAGCTATTAACTGCATTTATAATATAATCGGGATTGAAAAAAGTTGGTGGAATAAATTGTAGCGTTGCCAAAGAATGAAACAATCTTTCTATATGAAACTCTTTAAATAATATTGAACCATTTGCCCATTTAATGGTTTCAAAAAAACCATCACCATACCTAAAAGAGCGATTATTCGGTGATATGAATAATTTATCTGATCGAACTATTTTGCCATTGTAAAAAAGAAAGTCTGCTTTAGCCATAGGTACAAAGATAGAATGAAGGTAAATTGCTACTCGAAAATAATCAGTTATGAAAATAAATCAACTAATTACAGCCCTTGAATCGATTGCACCACTTGCATACCAAGAAGCTTATGATAATTCAGGATTAATAACAGGATCAATAGAAATGGATTGCAAAGGTATTCTTTGTACGTTGGATGCTACAGAAGAGGTTATTCAAGAAGCAATATCAAAGGGATGTAATTTAGTGGTGGCCCATCATCCTATACTTTTTAAAGGCATCACTAAAATAAATGGTAAAAACTATGTAGAGAAAGCATTAATTCTTGCAATTAAAAATGACATAGCTATTTATGCTATTCATACCAATTTAGATAATATACTTGGAGGAGTTAATAGTGCAATTGCTCAAAAAATTGGTTTAACCAATACCAAAATATTATTGCCTACTTCAAAAAATTTAGTGAAACTGATAACTTTTGCTCCAAAAGAATACGCAAATACCATTTTACAAGCACTTTTTGAAGCAGGTGCGGGAAATATTGGTAATTACAGCGAAGCCAGTTTTAGTATTG
This sequence comes from Sphingobacteriia bacterium, assembly GCA_043776615.1. GTDB lineage: Bacteria > Bacteroidota > Bacteroidia > Chitinophagales > Chitinophagaceae > Sediminibacterium. The sequence continues at coordinate 2,783 of JAYVRC010000314.1, read as the reverse complement.
AAGGTGAAGGCAGTTTTAAAGGATCTGCAAATTCAAACCCTACAATTGGTGAAAAAGGTATAAGAACATTGCTTAATGAGCAAAGAATTGAAGTGATTTTGCCTTCCTATTTGCAAGAAAAAGTGGTCTCAGCATTGAAGAAATCACATCTTTATGAAGAAGTTGCTTACGATTTAATTCCATTAAACAATGAAAATCAATTAGTTGGAAGTGGTGTAATTGGAGAACTTGAGTCAGAAATGAATGAAATTGATTTTTTAAATCAAATTAAAGCAGCATTTGGATTAAAAATAATTAAACACACTTCATTACTTAACAAAAAAATTAATACAATAGCAATATGTGGGGGCACTGGAAGCTTTTTAATTCCAGTTGCAAAAGCTGCAAAAGCGGATTTTTTTATCAGTTCAGACATTAAATACCATGAATTTTTTGAAGCAGAAAATCAAATAGTTATTGCTGATATAGGTCACTGGGAGAGTGAACAATATACTACCGACTTAATTTTTGCTCTTTTAACCACTAAATTCCCTAACTTTGCTGTCCTAAAATCAGCAACTTATACCAATCCGGTCTGCTATTTTTAGACTAATCACAAACTACAATTTATATATGGCATCTGTAAAAGATTTCTCCGTTGAAGAAAAATTAGTAACCCTACTTCGTTTACAAAAAATCGACAGTAAGTTAGACGAAATTCAAGTGCTAAAAGGCGAACTTCCAATGGAAGTAAGTGATTTGGAAGATGAGATTCAAGGCTTAACCAATCGCCAAACTCGTATTGAAGAAGAAATTAATGGTATTAGCGAATTTATTGAAGGAAAGAAAACTATCATTAAAGATAGCGAAGCCATGGTTGCTAAATACGAAAAACAAAGTGATAACGTAAAAAACAATCGTGAGTTTGAAGCAATCAACAAAGAAGTTGAAATGCAACAACTAGAAGTTAAGCTTGCAGAAAAACATATTCGTGATGCAAATGAAGAATTAACAGAAAAAATTAAAGCCCTTGAAATTGCTAAAAAGCAAGTAAATGTTAAAGAAGGCGTTTTAAATCACAAAAAAAGTGAATTAGAAAAAATTATATCGGATACAGAAAAAGAAGAAACTGCTTTAAATAAAGTAAGTTCTGATGCCAGATCTCATATAGATGAGCGCCTGATTTACAGTTACGACCGTATTCGGAAAAGCTATAGAAATGGATTAGCAGTTGTGCCAGTTGAACGTGATGCTTGTGGAGGATGTTTTAATTCAATTCCACCTCAACGTCAGAGCGAAATTCGTTTACATAAAAAAATCATAGTTTGTGAAAACTGTGGTAGAATATTGGTAGATTCAGACTTAAATGACACAGTAGAAGCAAAGTAAAATTCATTCAACTTACAATAAATAAAGGGTGTTCATTTGGATGCCCTTTCTTATTTTCGGAAATCAATGAAATCATTTTTATTCACTTGTTCATTAATACTTACTTCGTTTTGTGCTAGATCACAAAAAGTATTTGAATTTAACAACACCTGTATTCAATCGTATCAGGAAATCACCAAACTTAAAATTAAGTCAGGCAAACAATTAGCAGAAAAAGCCAAGTTTCAAAATCAAGAAAATTTAATCCCTTTATTGCTAGAAAGCTATGCCGATTTCTATCTCCTTTTTTTGAATGAGCATCCGGCTGAGTACGAATTGCTTTATCCAATATTTCAAATAAGGTTGGATCAACTACAGGAGGGACCAAAATCATCTCCATTTTATTTGTATTCGCTTGCTATTGTTAGAATCCAAAGAGCAGCCATTTCGGTAAAATTTGGGCATCTTTGGGATGCTGGATGGGATTTTAGAAAAGCATATATATTATTAAAAGAAAATAAAAAACAGTTTCCCGGTTTTGCTCCCAATGATTTGATGTATGGGGCGCTTGAATCAGTAATTGCAACTGTTCCTAAAGGGTATAAATGGCTTGTTACTATATTGGGCATGAAAGGTTCATTGCATGAAGGAATGCAAAAAGTAAAAAACTATACCAATAGCACCGACCCATGGGCCAAATTATTTTTCAACGAGGCTTCATTTATATATCCGTATTTATTGTTCTTTATTGAAAATAAAAAAGAAGAAGCATTAATCTTTGTTCAACAAAAAAAACTAGACCTTATTAATAATCATTTGAATGCATATATGGCATCGAATTTGGCATTAAACAATAAAGAAGTTGAACTTTCAAAATCCATCATACAAAATAGAAACTTATCAGATGAATATCTCAAACTTAGTGTTTGGGATTTTGAAATGGGCTATGCTCAATTATACCATTTAGAATATAATTCGGCAAGAAATTATTTTGAATTGTTTACACAAAATTTTATGGGGAAATTTTATGTAAAAGATGTTTATCAAAAAATAAGCTGGTGCTATTATTTACAAGGAAATATGAAGCTAGCTGAAGATGCACGAAAACAGATTTTAAAAAAAGGATCAACTGAATCTGATGCAGATAAAAAAGCATTGAAAGATGCAAAAGCAAATTTTTGGCCAAATCAGTTACTTTTAAAAGCAAGGCTATTAAATGATGGAGGTTATCATACTGAAGCATATAAATTATTGGCAGGTAAATCGGAAGATGATTTTGGCAAAGTAGAAGAGAAATTAGAGTTTGCTTACAGATCAGCAAGAATTTATGATGATCTTGGTAAGAAAGAAGATGCCATTCGCAATTATTTAATAACTATCAGAATTGGCGTCAATAGAAAAGAATATTTTGCCGCAAGAGCAGCATTGCAAATTGC